>JAYYBT010000123.1:0-5231 GCA_036162675.1 Thermoplasmatota archaeon | reverse complement strand
TGGATTGACACGAAGCACGATTTGCTCGTAATGGGGCATGTAGGCTTTTTTCACGTAGGCTCCTTTCAGGGCGTCCAGTTCGCGTGCCATCACGCGAAGGTCAAACCCTGACATGGCCTTCTTCATGGTTCCACCTTCATCAAATCCAAGCGCCGAGGTGTGATGAAGGTTTCAGGGCCATCTCACCTGTAAATGCTATTCCTCGCCCACATCCTCGAACTTCAACAAGACCTTCCCAATGTTCTTCGCGTCGTGAATGTACTGATGAGCAGCCTGCACGTCTTCAGCGTCAAAAACGCGGTCAACAATCGGCTCCAAATGGCCGGTTTGAATGCCCTCCACGATGCGAGCAAGTTGGCTGTGCATGACGGCTTCATCGGACCATGTGCCCATGTGGACGCCGAACACCGCCCGGTTTCTCGTCATCAAGCGGAGGGCATCGAATTTCGGCGTTTTTCGCAAGGCGAAGAAGGCCTTCAGCAAGGACCGCTTTTCAGACGGCGCCGCCGCTGACAAACCATAGGTGTAGAGACGCCCACCTTCAGCGAGACAGGAAAGGCTTCGTCGGAGGTTATCTCCTCCGATGGGGTCCAAGACGTGGTCAACGCCTTTTCCGTCGGTCTCCGTCTTGACGATGGCGACGAAATCCTCGTTGTGGCGGTCGATGGGGCGTGCACCGTACTGTTCGATGATGTGATGTTTGGATTTGGATGACGTTGCCCAAACCTGTTGCAGGCCCGCCCACTTGCAGAGTTGCAATGCAGCGGTTCCCACGCCTCCTGCACCACCGTGAACGAGCACTTTGTCATCAGGACGCAGATGGCCGAGGTGGTGAAGCATGTGATGGGCCGTCATGTAGGTAACGGGCGTGGAGGCGGCTGCTTGAAGCGACAGGCCATCGGGAAGTGGAACGACGCGGTCGACCGAGGAGAGAACATAGCTGGCTTGGCCACCGTTGCGCATGGCGGCAACGACGCGCTGGCCGACCTCAAAATCAGATACACCGGGGCCCGTTGCATCAATGACCCCACTGGCTTCGTAACCGGGTGTGAAGGGGAAGGCTGGGCGGGGCTGATAGAACCCCATTCGCATGAGTAAATCTGCAAAATTGATACCGGCGTAGGCCACTTTGATTCGGACTTCCCCTTCACCGGGGGCTGGCGCTTCCATGGGTTGCGTGGTGATGGCGGATACTCCACCGGCCTTGGTGATGACAACCCGCTTTCCCATCTTCACCCCTCCATTCGCCACTCGGCTTCGTGTTGTTTGACATTGCCTGCTTTTTGATGAGCGAGCAAATGTGAGAGCGTTTGGTCAACAGCAAGACCCGGATGTGCATCAGGCGTGTCGGCGTAGGCGTGAGCGGCGATGTCTTGGAGGCGGCTGACACCTTCTCGCACAGCATCGAGCACACGGTCATGGCGAGCCTTTCGGTGCTTGATGTAGTGCTCGATCAATCGGTCGGGAATGGCGATGACGGGACCGTGGCTTGGGAAAACCAAGTGTGGCTTGAGTGCTTTGAGCCGTTCAAGCTGGTCGATGTACTCGTTCATGTCGCCCGTGTGAGGGGGGATGAGAATGGTGCCGATGCCGGCCACCATATCGCCAGCAACCAGGCCGGCATCGCTGAACAAACACACATGGCCGGGGTGGTGTCCGGGCGTGATGAGCACCGTCCACGTTTGCTCGCCAAGCCTCAACTGTTCGCCATCGGTAAGAACCCGCTGACAGGGCACGCAGCGAGCGGTGTATTCACTGCCCCACACTGGGACATCAAAAGCTTCCTTGAGGAGTGACATGTCGGCGAGATGGTCGCTGTGGCTGTGCGTGAACAACACGGCGATGAGGTTCCCACGATGGCGGTCAACCGCCGTGGCCAACGCCTCCATGTCCTCGCGCATGCGAACAGCAGGGTCAACCAGAACAAAATCACCATCGGGGTCACCCACGAGGTAGCAATTGGTGTGGTCTGCGGGAGGAAGGGTGGCGGTTTTGATGGGCACCACCTCCACACCGTGGGCAAAAAGAATGGAGCGACGGCCTGGGAGCCGTTCAGCGATATCACTGGCCGCTGTGTTCATGTCTCGCTCACAGCGCTCGAGCGTACGCTCAATTTCCATCAGCAAAGTGACCACCGGCGGGGCGACTTTGATCTCGTGGGCTTTCCATCGGCCGAGGATATCGACGGGTTTGGCCCACATGATCTCGGTGAATTCCGTTTGAGGTTCCAAATCGATGTCAGGGACGTTGGTCCAGTCCCCGAGGTGGAGGTGAAGAAAGGCGTTGTCAAATTGCACCGGGCCGAAGGGTGGTGTGATGCGATGACTGAGGGTTCGAATGTGTGTGCGTTCAACCGGAAACGCGCCCTCAAGTGCCAGAGGCAGCCACTGTTTCTTGTCCTCAACGATGGCAAGGCGCGCTGTTGGCTCAAGAGCGACCGCTCCAGCGCCGGAAGGTAGGAGGCCGAGTTCCTCACTCATTTCTCGCATGATGCAGGCAATCGAGGCTGATTCCGGACCGGCTAAAGCCGGAATGGCTTCGACCGCAGCGCGGTCAACCGATGAAACGCCACCTCCTGGAAAGGCCCAGTAGTTTGGAAAGGCGCGCATGGTTTTCGCTCGCAAGCCCAGAAGGACTTCAACACCTTCCGGGCCATCACGAGTCAGCGTCATGGTGGCGGTGGGGCGTGGCGCTCCGCGGGCACGTGAGGCCACGTCAACACCTTCGGGAACCTCACTCATGCATGCGCCTCAACCACCGACCTTTCAAAGCCTTGTGAAGGCGATGTTTGGGGTTCTTGGGCAGCGTCGAATTCAAATAAAACGGGCCGGAACCACGAACATGGCTCATGATTCGGTGGAGGAACACCTCGCCGAGTTGGCCGAATTGGTCGCCCAAGCCGAGGCCATGGGTGTGGATTTGTGGCCCGAGACCAAACCTGCTCGGCCGTGGGCGAGGTATGCGTTGGCTTCGTTCATGATCATCATGATGTTGTCCTGGGTCTCCAAGGTGCTGTTTCGATTCGCCACCGTCTGAGCCTCTTTTCAGACCGCTGAATTGAAGAAGGCGACGGCTTTCGCACGACCACAGTCCCTTAGTGTAGCGGTCCATCATGGAGGATTCTGGTTCCTCCGACCTCGGTTCGAATCCGGGAGGGACTACCACCGCTCAACACAGACCTTGAGCCCCGTTCAATTGGATTTTTAGGCCGTCCTAAAAATTATATGTGGGCCACTTTTAGGGCGCCCGAAACCGGTGGTTTTGATGGCGTTTAACCTTGGAATGAACAGTCGGCGAATGGCCTGCAGCGTGATGGTATTGGTCGTAATGATGGCCGGCTTGAGCGGCTGTATTGGGAGCGACGAGTCGGAAGGAACCCTCCGAATCGCCTTCTCGGTCAAGGACGATTATGCATCCTTTGACGAGAACCCTCAGAAACTCGCAGACTATCTCAGCGAAGCCACCGGTTTGAACATTGAACTCTATCCGATCACATCGGACAGTCTGGCTCTTGAAGCACTTCGGTTCGGAAGTGCTGACATGGCTTTCCTCGACGGCGGAGCCGCATGGATGGGCTGGCAATCCTACGGGCTTGAGGCCATGGCAGCCGACATGAAGAGCGACGGCCGAACATACTACAGCGCTCACGCGTGGGTGCTCAACGATAGCGCCGCAGGACAAGCAGCTCTCGACGATGACGAATCAACGGATCCGTTTGCCGAGTTGACCGGTGAGACGTCCTGCCACACGGGTTGGCTCAAATCCGCTGGCATGCTCATCCCCATGGGCTACTTCATCGGCCAGGGTTATGCTGAAGTTGTTGGCGACGAGGACGACATCGAATCCTTGAGGAACACCATCTTCAATCACTTCTCCGATGATGCCTCCATTCCAGAATCGGGTTCGCTGTATTACGGCTATTCCGGGGCTTTGCGATGCCTTTCCGAAGGCGAGGGTGCTGTGGCGTTTGCCAAGGATTCCACCGTTGATGCTTATTGTGCAGAAGACGATGCTGAGCGAGAATCGTGGTGCCTTGACCGCGACCGATACGTGGCTCTCCCTGCCTTTGGCCAAGCTCCGTCTCACCCCTTGATGTACCAGCCCGATACCGTGAACGACGAAACTCGTGACCTTATCGTCGCCGCCTTGCTCGAGTTGAACACCACCGATGATGGAAAATCCATCTTGGAAAACATCCTCAACACCCCTGGGCTGATTCAAACGGACGCTGAATCCCACCTCGGTTCGTACGGTGGACTGATTCAACATGTGCCCGGCATCCAGGGTTATCTTGATGAGAAGTATTCGTCGGCGTGATATTGTTGGAAGAAGTCTTGGTTCACCTGCACGATGTAGCCATTGGCTATGATGTTCCTCTGATTGAGGACATCAACATCGAGGTCTTTGCGGGTGATGTCATCGCTGTTCTCGGCCCTTCGGGTATTGGAAAAACGACCTTACTTCGAACCATTGCAGGCCTTGTCCGTCCATTGGAGGGTGAGGTTGAACTCGCCGTGCCTTCACGAGGTGGGTTGGGTTATATCCCTCAACGCTTGGGCCTTGTGGGCAACTTGACGGTTCGAAACAACGTCGAAATGGGCGTTCGGGTTGGTCTTTCCAAGTGGCACCTTCCCTTCTTCCCCGTTCCGGCAAAACAACATCGCTATGCGGAACGAGCGATGGAGGATTTGGGTATTCTTCACCTTGCTGAGCAACCTGTTCGTATCCTTTCAGGAGGGCAGCAGCGACGCGTGGCCACGGCCAAGACGGTTGCACAGCGGCCAAAGTTGGTGCTGGCCGATGAATTCCTTGGCGAACTTGACGACGACAACGTTGAGGTGGTCATGCGGACGGTTCGTGCAGCCATTGAGGCTCAAAATTCAGCCATGATCATGGTTGAGCACCACGAAGAACTTGCACGGCAGGTCGCCAATCGGGTATGGCGGATAAAGGACGGACGATTGGTTGAGGAGGTGGTTCGTTGAACAAGCGCCTCACGCTCATCATTCTCGGAATCTTGGCTTTGACAGCCATCGTTTTCATCGACCTTGTCGGCCATTTAGGACGTCTCAGCGGCGGTATGAGCAACCTCGGGGTCTTCGTTCGAGAAAGCCTTTGGCCACCCGATTGGTCGGTGCTTGAAGCGCAATCCTATCCCGTTTGCGAAGCCCGATTTGAATTCACATGCTCGGTGGCGTGGATTGGTATGGTGGAGACCATCAAAATCGCCT
>JAYYBT010000122.1:0-3962 GCA_036162675.1 Thermoplasmatota archaeon | reverse complement strand
CGATGTTGAGCGCGTTTGCGAGAACATCATTCTGCTTCACAAAGGCACACTGGCAGCCCAAGGAAAAATTGAGGACTTGAAGGCCATTGACCGAGAAATCGAAATTCATGTATGGGGCGGTGCAACGCCACTGGAACAACGCTTGCTCGACCAAGGGTTCCGAGTTCGCAGAGAAGGCCGCGTCATGCGAATCGCCCACACCGGCGAGGACACGACCACGAGCATCCTTCAAGCAGCCGCCGAAGTCGGTGCCCAAATCAGGCGAATGCACGAATACGAGGCTTCGCTCGAAGACCTCTTCTTGGCCATTATGGACAACCTCGGCTACAGCGTAAAATCAAGCGACGACCTGCTGAAATCACCGATTGAAGCAAGGCGGGTCGACGCCCCAGAATCCATGGGAGGTGGCGCAGCGTGAGCGAGGAGGAGTCGACTCCAGAAGCGCCCGTCACCGGCCAGGGACGCATGGACGTGGCGTGGGGCGCCAACACAGGTGATGAACACCCCGATGAAGTGCAACGTGCATCCACGCCTCAAAGCGGAGAAATCTTTGAGCAACTCTACACGCCCTGGACCGGCCAATTGAATCCACGATGGATGCGAAACTGGTCGATTCTGCGCCATCATCTTCTCGGGATTTTCAAAAAGGGACACCGGCCTTGGACGATGCCGACGAGGATTTTCATTCTCATCGCCTTCCTTGCCTCACTTTCTGATGCGGGCATGACCTTGCTGTCAGGACTTGTCGGGAGTTCGGAATTCCATTCCTTGTTCGGTGTCAGCCGAGATAACCTCTACGGCCACGTGTTGGGTTTCTTTCCGCGCAATGTGCTCTACTACCCCATCGTGGCCGCTCTCTTGGTTGGAGGTGTTATCTCGGAAGACCGTCAACACGGAACGTCCGCCCTCTATTTTTCACGGCCCATCTCGAGGTTTGACTATGTGGGCATGAAGTTCCTTTCAGTGGCCATGATTCAGGCCTTGGTCGTTCTCATCACCTACGTCCTCTATTTCCTCGCTGAAGTCGTTGCGTTCGGACGAGGATGGGCGTGGATGGTGGACATCTTCCCGATGTTCCTCGCTGGAATCATCGCTGGCCTGCTGCTGATTTTCACCTACACCAGCATCGGCCTCAGCCTCTCGAGTGTTTCCACGGGGCGGTTTTTCCCCGGCATTGGGCTGCTCGCCATCGTGTTTGGAACCAAGACCTTGGCCAGCATCGTCAAGAACCTCTTCGAGCGAGAAATTCTCTACCTGATTTCACCTTATGACTGCGTTGCCCATGTAGGGCAAGCCTTGATTGGTACCCAGACCACCTACGACCAGTATTCGTGGACCTATTCACTGGTCGCCTTGGTCGCGATGAACGCCTTGGCCCTCTACGTGTTGGCCTCACGCGTGGCCTCGATGGAGGTGACCCGAGAGTGATGCCCGACATGACCCAACAGGGGCAACCAACTCCGGCGCCCCAACCGGCCACCCCAAATGTCCCGGTGGTCATGTTCAACGGTGTTTCAAAATCCTACGGACGCATTCACGCCCTGAGCAACATCACGCTTGGATTGAGCGGGGGCGTGACGGGTATCTTGGGCATGAACGGGGCAGGGAAGTCCACCCTGTTCAAACTCCTCATGGGAAAACTCCGACCCAGCGCCGGCGAGGTCAAACTCTTCGGCGTGAACCCGTGGAAAAATCCAGCCCCCTACGCCAAGGTTGGCTTCGTTCCCGAGCATGAAAAGATGCACGATTGGATGACAGCGCTGGAGTTTGTCAGCACCTTCGCTCGCCTGCACGGCATGACGAGAAAAGAAGCGGAAAAAGAAGCACTTCGGGTGTTGGATTTCGTCGGCTTAAGCGACGTCGCCAACAAGGAGATTGGTCGATTTTCCAAAGGCATGCGCCAGCGCACCAAAATCGCCCACGCACTGGTCAACGACCCCGAACTCATCATCCTCGACGAGCCCCTCCAAGGGTGCGACCCGCTGGCTCGAACCACCATCATGAACGTGATTCGTGAACTCGGAAAACTCGGTCGCACGGTGTTGGTGAGCAGCCACATCCTCAACGAAATTGAGCGGATTACCGAGCAGATTGTCATCCTCCATCAGGGCAAACTGGTGGCCCTTGGCAACCTCCACGCCATCAGGGAGCGGCTTGACCAAATCCCCCACACCATCCGAATCATTGGCGAGGACGCACGTGCGCTCGCTCGAGACCTGCTTGGCCATCCGGCCGTGTTTGGTGTCAGCTTTCCCACCGACCAAGAATTGCTGATTCAAACCTACCACTTTGGACAACTCCACGCAGAATTACCCCGACTCATCGTGGAAAACAATCACCGTGTCAGCGTCATTGACAACCCTGACGACGACCTTGAATCCCTGCTCAATTACCTGGCTGGAGGGAGCGCATGAACCAGGCCAAAGACGTCCCAAGTCTCTGGAGCGGGATGGACAGGAAGGCGCTCGCCATCGCTGAATTCACGCTAAGGCAACAGCGCAAGCGCTTGTCAACCTGGGTGGTGCTCATCGTCGGCATGGCAGCGATGGGCGTTTTGACCATGTTCTACATCGATGCCATGACCAGGGATTACGAGGCCATCGACAACGACGGCGACTCCTACGATTGGGACGGCGACGGCTATCCCAACGGACAGGAAAATCTGTACGGAACCGATATTTTTGACGCAAATTCTCACCCGGGCATCCTCGACCCTACGGTTCTGCCCGACGACCCGAGCGTGTGGATTAACGAGGACGACTTTGACTGGGACGCTCTGGCCGAAGGCAGCGTTGGTAAGGACGACAACGGCGATTGCGACGTGGATTCGCGAACGGCATCGCAAAAAGACGCCAACAACAACGGCATCCCTTGCGACATCATGATCGTTTCAGAACGTTGGAACCCGGACAACTACGTCATTCGCTCCGATGGAAACGTCGACGAGGACCCCGACGACGAAGCCTATGCCTTGGAAGCCATCCACAGAAGTTTCGTGCTGGCCATCGGGAAACTGGGTGTGGTGTTCCTCATCGGAATATTCGTCCCCCTGTTCATGGCCACCGGCCTGATTCGAAACGAGATGACCTCGGGCACCATGCACTTCATGCTCGCCAAACCGATTGCCAGAGGTGAGGTCTTCCTCTATCGCCTGCTCGGGTTCTACGCCATGGCGTGGGTCTATCTGACCGTCCTCATCGCCATCTTGGCCATCATCACCGGCCTCGCCGGCCCCAGTGAAGGGTTCTTCCGATTCAGCGACCTTGGCGTGTGGATGGCCGTTTGGCTGGCGGCTGTTTTGGCCATCATGGTCTATGGGATGCTGTTCTGCACGCTCGGCGTCATGTGGAAACACGGCATGGTGCTCGCCCTTCCGTTTGCAGCGTGGGAATTGGGCATGATTTTGACCACCCTCGGTGCCCCTGACGCCTCCATTCTCAGATTCTCCGTCATCGGTTGGGCCATGAATATCGTGGACGCTGGTGCGGCATTGGCGTGGTCGGACACACCGTTATTGATTCAAATGGGCTTGTGGGGTGGCGGCAACGGTTCGCTTGAGGGTTCAGAAGCGCTCAATGTCTTTTGGTCCACACCCGGGCTTGGATTGGGCGCCCTTGCTACCATCATCATCTCCGTGCTCGTCTTGGTCTTCCAAACAGCCGCGTGCTGGTTGCTTGGAAGTGCACTGTTCAAATCCAAAGAAATCGAATGAGGTGGAACCATGGACGAATCCATCGCCCTCAACACCTTCCAAGGCGACTTTTCCACCATGTGGAAACTTGGCATCCGCGAACCGCTGTGGCACATGACCTGGGACTGGTGGTGGTGGTTGGTCATGTTCGACGACCCAGAAGGCCAACGTTGGGGAAAACAACTCATGGTGCTCTGGTCAACCAAAGACAACGACCGTGTTGAGGTCAACGGCACACCATGGCAGCCAAAAGGCCGACCGGGCGTTGACG
>JAYYBT010000121.1:0-8548 GCA_036162675.1 Thermoplasmatota archaeon | reverse complement strand
TCATTGATTCATTGGACCTGTTCCCTCATCAAAGAATCGGTTCAGCGAAGGGCAGACCTTGAGAAGGTGAACCGCTACGGCCAACCAATGGGACAACGGTTTGGCCAAGCCCTCTTTCTCGTCGCCCTCATGCTGCTCACGCCGCTCTCAGGGTGTTTTGGTGAGGGGGAAGGCGAAGGTTTCGATTCGCTTGAGGATGTTGTCGTCACCCCCGCCACACTGATCGGTGGAGTGTTCCAAGGCGTCACCATCTCGGCCGATGCAGATGTGTCTGCGTACGTGCCTTACCTCATGCTGAACCCCGATAGTGGGTTTGTGCAAAACTCCACGGTGGTTGACCTCAAGGCCGGTGAGTCGGTCCTACTCACGGTGCTTGCGCCGCCACGAACCGATACAGCGGTCGTTCTCTTCGGCGATTACGGCCGAGACAACTGGCCGGTACGCTCGTTGGAAGAATCCTGGCGAACGTGGTACCAGCGAGACGGTCCCGACCGAACCGACAATTCTGGCATTCAGCGCGTGGCAGGTGAAAACGGAAGCCTCGATACGGTCATGCCTTCGAATTCGAGCGGTGGACCGGTGTACGCCATGCGAGTACCGATTGAGCGCCCCATGGCCCCTGCTTACCCAGAAGCGGATGGTGGCCGACATTCCACCGGCGTCGTGAACGGCCGTACCACCTTCAATTTCCTTTCATCGCTGTCGGATGAAACCTCGGACCCAACCGATGTGGTCGACGGAGCGGTTGGCTATCTTGACCGTTGGGCAGGGCAGGGCAACGCAGCCTACGAAGATGCTGCGCTCCACCTGCGTCAGACAATGGAAAATTTCGGCCTCGAGGTCATCGTGCAGCGATTTACCTACGATTCGTTGATGACCGGCGCCCAAAATCCCGAGGCGTACAACATCTGTGGCTATCGATACGGTGAAGTTGACCCTGACAAATGGATGGTGTTTGGTGCTCACTTTGATATCGCACCACCCATCAACGGTGCCGTGCTCGACCCGCACGTTTTCGGCCGCACTTACGGAACCCGAGTCGGTGCTTACGACAACACCGCAGGCACCAGCATGGTGCTCACGGTGGCCGAAGCCATGGCGAACTACCAGACACGGAACACGATGGTGTTCTGTTTGTGGTCGGGTGAAGAAGGTGGAAAGCGAGGCAGTGATTTCTGGACCGATGAGTGGGTGAAGAACGAGAACCCGCAGGTTGAGGTCACCAACTACGTCAACTTGGACATGGCCGGTGTGAACTGGCCCGGTGGTGGAGGAGCGCCTTGCGGTGGAAACCACGGCCCGGACGGTGGATGCGACCCTCAGCCCGAGGTTGACCCGGACGGCTACCCGAAGGACGAGGAAGTCTGGCCCATGCGCGTGTACATCGGGCCGAGTTTGGACCACGACGTGATGAACCAGCCGGGCATGGTTGGTCTTGCACAATGGATCGGTTCAGACGCCATTGGCGTTGAGGAACAAATGTCAACGCTCATTGGCACGGATTTGCCAGCTGACACGTGGAAGGTGGACGATTGGATGGCCAAAGACCGACCTGAAATCATTGTCTACGAGGACACGACCGCTCGTTCAGACCACGCCACGTTCCAAGACAACCTCGGCACCGTCACCATGGGCTTTGGTGGTCTGGTGGACGGTTACTGGTGCTACCATCAAACGTGCGACACCCTTGACGAAATGATTGACTGGATGGACACCACCGGCAAGGATTACGGTGACGAGCAGAGTGGCACCAGCAACCTCGTTGACGCCCTTGACACCATCACGTGGTGGGCGACGTACTCGTTCTTCCATCTGGACGAGAACCCCATTCGAAACGCCTACCTCTGAAGCGAGTACGTCATCGACGACCAAGGGTCGGTTGCGAGTGAGATCTGGCATTCACCGAATGAGATTCGATACCGGTTCTGCTACAGCCGTCAAGAGACTTGTAGCAGACCAAACGCCCGTGTACATCGTAAAGACAAGCAACACAAAGACTCCGATCACGGTAAAGAAGGCCCCATCGCTCCAATCCTTGACCTTCAATCCGTCAAGCGGACCGATGGGCAGCATGTTGAACAGACCGAGAGCGAGATTAAAGACGATCCAGTACACGCCTGCGTTGAACACCATCGCCTGCCAGAGCAAGGCGTTATCCACAACGTACGGCCCTCTCCACCCGAGGATACCAAACTCCTCAGTAGGCAAAGGGATGTGGGCGCCTGTGAGGCCGATGAGGACGCCCCACAGTGGAATACCGACCAAGAAAAGGGCGAAATTTGTCAAGGGCCCCGCTACAGCGATGTGGCCGTTTTGTCGACGAGAAACGAGGCCCGCCACCATGACGGCTCCAGGCGCCATGAAGAGAAAACCGATGACAAAAGCGAGCAGGATTCCAAACTGGAGGCCTTTTGGATCAGCGCGAAACTCAGCCCAACAACCGTATCGTTTTGCAACCAATTTGTGACCGATTTCATGAAGCAAAAAGGCTGGACCAACGCCAATCAACCAAACCGGCATTGACAGCAACAAGAACACCAACCACGGAGAGAAGCCAAAATAAGAGATTCCAGTGATGCCGCCGACTGCCATGAAGCCAAGGGCGAGGGTGAACGCTCCCATGGCCAAGCGAAGGTGTTGTTTTTCCACGTCGCTGAAATGCCAAAGTCGGCCAGAGTGATGTTTGGGTTTCTCCCAGGTATCTTGCCCCAAAAACTGCATCAGGGCGTTCGAAAAGCCCGATGAGGTCTCAAAATGGACGGTTCCATCCGGTGCCTGGCGCTGATGAACACGATGAATTCGGGGCGCTGCACGGGTGTTTCTGAACGGGTCATCGTCCAGAAGGTCCGCACGTGCGTCCCGTTTCCCCATGCCGAGTCCATGGACGGGTTCACTTTGAATGCTCGTGTCCAAGGATTCATGACCCCGAGGTCCATGCCAAAGTGAACGCTCATGTCCATGCCTCGCAAAGCCATGCAGGAACTCGGATTCCAGGCGTGTTGTTTGCGATGCGATGCACCGGACGAATCAGGCGCCTCACGTTGTTCGCCGTGCATCCAACATCACCGTTCGATTCGCGAGGTGATTGCCGCCGCTCCTGCGGACGACCCTCTCTATCAACTGGCCAAGGAATTGATGGCCATGGCGGCCGAACCGCACCGGTACGACCACGATGAGGTGCACGGCGCTTCGCTCCTCCAGCAGCAACGCTTGGCCGCAGCGCTCGTTGATGCCCCTGCCAAGCCGGACGGTTTGTCGGTCGCTCAACTCTTCGAACAACAACGGTCGAGTTCCAAAGCCAACGCGCTGCGCGACGTCGGAAATCAGAATCCTTGGAAAGACGCTCCGATGGAAGCAAAAGAAGCGCAAGAAATGGCAGAGACCACGTGGGCCATTGAAGGACAGGAAACGGTTCACTACGGTGCAAGAACCATCCCCAGTCAACCGATTCAGCCGGTAGACCGCAGTGAGCGAATCGGGGAAGATACCGCGCTCACGGACCGAGTTCACGCCGCCGCCTCACAAACGAGTTTGGACGAGGACACGGCGAAAATTTTCGAAGACATCGAATTCAATCAACGGCAAGCCAAACGTCAAGCACTGAAATCGGCGATGGACGATGTCAAAACGCTCGTGGATGATGATTTGGAATTCTGATCACATCACGATGTTGGAATGGTGACGAGCCTGCGTAGGCGTTTTGAGCGTGTAGCTGAACCGTTGGGTGCCCTTGCCTTTGGACTTCTTTCCGAGAAACTCGACGTGGCCCAATTCACCGATGTTGCTCACGTGCGTTCCAGCACACGGACACATGTCCACCCGGTCGCCGATCTGTACGATGCGGAGTGACGAAACGCTGGCAGGAAGCAAATCCATGTTGGTACGGTCGGCGGGCATGATGGCATTGATCTCGTCGCGGGTCATCACAGCGTCCGTGACCTCCAAGCGCTGATCGATACGGTCGTTTGCAGCAGCGACCAAATCGCTGAGCATGGCCTCATCAAATGAAATCGGATTGAAGTCAATTCGGGAACGGTTGGCGTGGATTTGATTGCCAACGGTGCGAACACCGTCGAACATTTCGTAGGCCAGTCCGCTCATGAGGTGTTGAGCTGTGTGCATGCGCATGTGTGCGTATCGAGTTGTCCAGTCGATGGTACCACGGACTTCGTCGCCGACCTCAAGTTGATGGTCGTCTGCAACGGTGTGCGATACATCCCCCCGACCGCGAACTTCGGAAACCTGCACGTCACCGTTGGGACCTGATAGCACGCCAGTGTCCCAATGCTGGCCACCGCCGAGCGGATAGAACAGGGTGCGGTCAAGGACGACGGTGTTGCCGTCAACCGCCGTAATTCGTGCGTCAAACTGCCGAGCATAAGCGGCTTCGATGCTCTCAAGATAGAGCTTAACGGTCATGGTTCGGGGACGGTTAGGGTGTTGATGAGATTAACCATCGAGGAGGTCGTTCATGAAACGGCGGGCTTCGCTTCTCGAAGCGCCAGTTGTTTCTTCAACTCTCGGAAGCTGATCATGCGACCGTTGACCTCGTCCCAAAGTCGAAGTTGGATGGACTTGAGGCTGTTGAAGAATCGGAGTTCGGGGGCGTCCTGGAAGAAGGGATGGGAATGATGGCAGCGCTCCAAGTTGTAGTTGGGAATTCGGGGGTTCAGGTGGTGGATGTGGTGGTAGCCAATGTTTCCAGAGAACCACTGGAGAACCCTTGGGAGGTTGTAGTAGCTGCTCCCGGCCATGGCGGCGGTCGTGTAGTCCCAATCCTCACTGGTGGCCCAATACGTATCCTCGAACTGGTGTTGGACATAGAACAACCAGAGACCAAAGAGCGAAGCGATGGACATCATGGTCAACTGAATGACGAGCCACGGCAGGAATCCAAAGATCATGCTCATGCCGACGCACCAGCCGATCAACGTAGCGTTCATGACATACACAGACTGGCGCTCTCGACCCTTTGATTTGGAGTGAGAAAAGCGCTGCAGAATGATGAACAACACCAAGGGGCCGAACACAAAGAGAATGATGGGGTTTCGAATGAAGCGATAACTCAGTTGGAGGCGACGAGAACCTGATACATATTCTTCGACGGTAAGGGTCCAAATGTCACCGATGCCGCGGCGATCAAGGTCGCCGTTGGTGGCGTGATGTCGAGCGTGCTCCCAACTCCACATTCGGTAAGGTGTGAACGTCAACAGTCCGGTGATGAACCCAACAACGCTGTTCGCACGCTTGGATTTGAAGAATGAGCCGTGCCCACAGTCGTGGAAGATAATGAACGTACGAACAAGGAACAACCCGCCGAGCAAAGCGAGCGGAATGCAGTACAGCAGAGAAATGTCTTTGAGGAAGTAGCAAGCAACCCAAATGGCTGCAATAGGAACCAACGTGTTGATGATTTGCCAAACGGCTTTACCCACGTGCGGTTGTTGGAATTCAGCGATCAGTTTCTTCCACTCTTTGTTAGCGGAGGCCGTACTCTTTTGAGACGGTGCTTGCGATTCATGTGTGAGGTTGATGCCCATCTTCATCACCAACGCCGAGGCGTTCTTATGGTTGGCCAAGGCGTTGAGCCTAAGAAAGTGGTGTTTTATTCCACACCAAATGTCCGAATTTAAACGAATTTGGTGAGGAAGTCACGCACCCGTGACATCACGCTATCAAGCGAAAGTTCCGATTTCTTCGAAGGAAGATGTACGCGGCATTGTTCCAGGTACCCGCGTTTTGGTACCCACGAACTCGACGTTGACCACCACAGTTCCGTCATTCCATCCCCACGAGCAAGTTTGAGGTCAGCGCCTGTTGTTCCATCAACGTCGCCTGTCAACACCGTGCCACCAAACCATTCGGTTGTTTCAGGTGATGGAAATTCAGGTGGTCGAGACGGTGCGAGATGATGTGCTCGACCCCCTGGTGCACCGGTTTGGCCGGGCATGAGAACAACCCGATCGGCAACCATGTGCGTGGGTGTCGTTCGTTCGGATGACGTCAGTTCAAGGACGTACGTGTTGTCGTGCTCCGTACACGATTGAATTCGTGTTCGAGTGAAGAATGCGACGTTTTGACGAGCCGCAACGGCTGCAAAATGCTTCATCACCCAGTCCCACCGACAACCCCAGCCGTCTTCGTTTTCTTTCAGTTCAAGAAATGAAATTTGGTCGGTGGTGAGGTAATGTTGGAGTTCTGAAGGATTGAGGATTCGACCTGGATGTTGGACAGGAAGGCCTATTTCAGCTTCAAGCTCGATGATCGTAACATCGTGTTGAGAACTTAATTCGATGGAGAGAAGCAGGGCTTCGATTGAGCCACCTACCAGTACAACACGCACAATCATCCCTCAACCGGTGCTATATCCAGAGCAAAGACAGGACATGATGGAAGACAAAGACGGCAATGAGTGCAATTCGGTTCATCAACGTAAATCATACGATTGGTCAAGGTGAGCACTTGCACTGGACACAAGGCAACGCATGCTCCACAGCCAAAACAACGATCCTCGTCGACAACGAATTCGTGCGATGGAATTCGTCCCATGACCGGTGGAAGGATTCGTGGTTCATGGCCTCTTCGTTCTCCTTAGGAAACGGAATGGTGAATTTTTGACATAAAAAGAGAAGGTGATGGGTGACCCCTCCATTTCCATTGGAACGATGTACGCATTCTTCCAACGTGATCGTAAAATCGAAGATTGATTCGTGAATCGAAAAAACCCGTGGAATATGCTCGCGAGTAGTTAATCAATATTGGGAATTCAAACCATGAAGAATCTGGATCAATCAGACAAAAAATGACCTCCAGTGGAAATCAAGGGGTGAGACCCACATCTTCATGCAGAAGCAATGTTTGGTTCGTGCATGGTCCTCTATTCACCTGGGCGAACTTCAACCTACCCGGATGAACCTCCAGTTTCAGGTCTTCGTTTTCACTATCTTGGAGGTGGAGATGAAGTTGGCAACGTTGGTATTGTCCTTGAGGATGCGCAAGGCACTCGATTGCTTCTCGACTACGGTATAGCACCCACATCTCCCCCCCGTTATCCCAAAGAGGCACCCGTTGTTCATGACGCCGTGATCACGAACTCACACATTGACCATCTTGGTATGGCCCCATGGTTATGTGCTCATCATCGAACACGACTTCATGGCACCATCATCACGTCAGAACTCTCCGATATGATGTGGCGTGATTGCTACAAAGTGAGTTCCATTGAACGCTACCCGTTAGCTTGGGATAAGCGAGACATTGACACAGCCCTTGACTCATGGTATGTTCACGACTTTGGTGTACCGTGGACCCATCACAACTGGGAACTCACGTTACATCCGGCCGGTCACATTCCCGGTGCTGCCATGCTTCACATCACCACCCCAGAAACCAGCGTTCTTCTAACCGGTGATTTTGACACCCGAGACTCTTCACTGGTCAGCGGTGCTCAACCCGTTCAAGCAGATATTTTGTTTGTCGAAGGAACCTATGGAGGGCGAGATCACCCTCCAAAACAACAGGAAATTAACCGGTTCATCTCATCTGTTGAAGCGGTTGTGAAACGCGGCGGAACCGTTCTCATTCCAGCGTTTGCCAATGGAAGAACCCAAGACGTGGTCATGATGCTCCATGAACATCTACCTCGGCTCAACGTTCACGTGGATGGAATGGGGAAGCGCGTGGCCAAAACACATCTCAATCATCCTCAACTTCTCAGGGATGCGACAGCGCTCGAACGTGCGTGGCGATGGGCAAAACAAGTCTCGAGTAAATCTGACCGAAAGAAAGCGCTTGCTGCTGATGTCATCGTAACGACGTCCGGTATGCTGGAAGGTGGCCCGGCTTTATGGTATCTGAATCGTCTCCGCCATGACCAGAAGAATGCGATTTTCTTTACGGGTTATCAAGCACGTGATACAGGAGGTCGAAACCTCCTGGAAACCGGGGCCATCAGCATTTACGGACAGCAAGCCCATGTTTCCCTCGACATGGAACAGTTCTCCTTCTCAACGCATGCAGGCCATCAAGAAATTCTTGACTTTGCGAAAGCCTGCGAGGCAAAGCACGTCGTCGTGTACCACACCGACCCGAATCATGCGCGCCCACCGCTGGTCGACGATCTCGCCTCACAAGGGCATGTTGTTCACGAACCAAAAAACGGCGAATCTTACGTCATCGAATGAGCGACCGCCCCATCTTCCCTCTGGGTATTTAATCCAATTTCAAATGCTCACCGGCCGGGCAATCGCTTGAATACTTCTGCGGTGTAGGCAAAATGTGGCGGACGTTGGTTCACCTCTGGACTACTTTGCTCGAGTGTTTGGGAATTTCGAGTTCTCAATTTCTGGCGTTTTCGCTCTCAACCATGCCGTCGCCATCATTGGTATGGTTACCGGGATCTTTCTGATTGGCCTTGCTCTTTTCATTTTCAGGTCCGGCAGCAAAGACCTCAAGAATCAAGCCATTGGGATGATTTTACTCATTGAAGGTTTTATGGCTGCTACGCTCGCTTTTTATTGGATTTACCCCTTTTCACTCAATACGCTTC
>JAYYBT010000120.1:0-5204 GCA_036162675.1 Thermoplasmatota archaeon | reverse complement strand
GACCAAACGAGCCTGAGACTGGGCAGCGTTGGCACTTCCGGCTTCATCGGTCCACACCAGCGTCAAGTCCATGCCATGGCTCGGGTCAATGGAGAAGGAGTACAACAGACCGAATCCTGGTGAGAGAACTTTTCGGTCATCGAAGAAGGTGTCAAGAGCGGTGGAGCCATCCATAGGAAGTACGGTTCGCTCAAGGTCAATCTCACCCCAGCCTTCGGCTGCGTTGGGAATATCAGCAATCCCCAAATCACGGGCACCGTTGATCATGGCAGCCTTGACAAGAGAACTGGAAGGCGCAGATATGCCTGCTTGTTCCCGGATAAATTCCCTGGTCAGGCCTGCGACGCCCGAGGCGATGGCCGTGGCTTGGGATGTGCCACTGAGGGTCATGTAGTACGAGTTGCCGTCAGCATGCGTGCCAGTCAGGCACGACGGCCCGGCTGGATTTCTCGCTTCCTCTGCGAGACCTGAGCAGATACCAACACCAGGAGCCACGAGGTCAGGCTTAATGCGACCGTCCAAACTTGGACCGAGGGAGGAGAAATTCACCACCGAACCAGCAGCAGGTGTACCAGGTGCACCGGTGGTTGAGGCACCGATGGCGATGACATTCTTGGCGGTCCCTGGCGAGGAGACTTGTGAGGCGCCCGAGGTTCCACGGTCGCCAACCGAGAAAATGGGCGTCAAGTCCTTGCGGTCGTGAACAAAGGTGTCGACCGAGCGGGCATCAGCTGTGTATTGGCCATAATTGCCGTTCAATCCCCAAGCGTTGACCGAAATGCGGGCTGTCAATTGTTCGGCGTCTCTCAACATGTCGTAAATGGAGCCGATGCGCCCGAAGGTCCCTGTTGGGTCGTGCTCCAGAGCGTACATCACGAGGTTGGCCGCAGGTGCTACGCCACGGGCGTCTGCATTCCCTGTGCCGTTACCCAAAACGGACACCGCAATGTGGGTGCCGTGACCGCTGTTTGAATCAGCGGGCGAGGGGTCCAAACCAAACTGCGTGTAGGTGGCGGCGACACGACCGGTCAAATCGGGGTGGTTTCGGTCCAAACCCGTGTCGGCAATGGCGATCATTTCCCCCGAACCATCGAGGGTGAACGTGGCGTTGTTGGCAACGTTCTGGACCCCCGCAATCGACCATGCGAGGGCGTTGTGAATCCGTAATTCTGAGGTGGGTTCGGTCCAAAGAACACGACCGTCATGGGCAAGATGATGAACCAATGTTCGGGCTGAGGTCGCATCAACGACCGCCAAGCACATCCATGCGTCGCACGATGCTTCCACGGCCCCGTACTGCACCATATCGGTGGCGAGTCCTGCGTAGCCACCGACTCCCAAATCCGGCGTTGGCACCACAGCCAGTGCTTTGTGAGCTGCAGGTTGGGTCACCAACGAGGGAGCGAGGCGCCAGCCGGGCTGGTGCTGACCGACCCAACGAACGGCGTCTTCTGCCTGGAGGTCCGCAAAACTCGTTTTTCCATTCTCGGAAAGGCGAACCAACCACGCCTCATCGTGAAGCACATCCAAGACCGACAAATCATGCTTGGCCACGAGTTCACTGAGCGCGGTCCCATCGGGTTGATGGAGTTGAACGATGGCCATGCCGGTATGCGATGCATCGTGCTCTCGCACCAACGTCGCCGGTGCTTCCGGGCCATCACCAAGGAGAGGGTCAAAACTGCCCAAGGCCAAGTGGATCATTCCGGTCGACGCCATGAGTGGCACCGACACGGTGCTTCCGTGTGGCATCTCAAACCAATGTGAAGCAGCCAATTCCAGTCGTTCAGCCTCCGAAAGGGATGGCGACTCAACGACGGCTGTTTCAGGTGCTTCCTCCGAGGCTTCGCCCGTGGCGGTTATGGCCACCGAAAGAGGGGTGGAAACCATCAGAAAAAGAACGAGCAGAAGCGAGGCCCGTGAAAGCATGAACCTCGGACACTTCGGACGCTTTTGAAGGAACCTCTTCGCTGTGTTGCAAAGGTGGTTGAACGGTTCACAGTCCGTTGTAAGCAGAAATCGCTGCATCCGTCTTGGCAACCGACACTTTCCAGTCGGCTTCTGTACCCATCAAGGCACGAATAGCGTCAACGTTTTCGGGGATAACATCGGATTCTTGGTGGATGGCTTGGAAGTAATACAGCGTATCCCCGTCGAGTTTAACCCCGTCTTCCCAGACAAAAATCTCGTGCAGGTCGCCCCATTTTCGGCCGATGTCCCGAGCGTATTCCATGACTTCTGCCGTTGTTGTTATGTTCGTTTCAGCCCCGTTCATGATGATGATGCGTGGGTTCTGGCGCCACATCTCGAGGACTGTTTTGGTTGTCAGCCCGTGCCCTTCGGGCAGGAAGGCAACGATGGAGTGGCAGTGCATCAAGGTCGTAGGGACAGCCACAGCCATGGAATTGATATCAATTTCAGGCTTGACCGTCATGACATCGGGGCCGTGATGCGAGGGCACTTTCAGCACCGGCTTGATGGCGTTAATCGGTCCCTTTTTCGAGTCCCCCGGGTCGGCAGCGCGACGAATCATGGTGCATTCCACCTTCAGCGAACCGCAGTGCTCGTAGAGAGGAACAAGGGTGCGAGAAAGTCCGGTGGTGTTACACGACACAACACGTGTGCCGGCGGCGTTCATGTTTTCTGCATGGTTCGCAGATGACGTGTAGGACATGCCCGCCATGTCGTGCTTTTCCCCGCCTTGGAAGATGTACTTCACACCGGCTTTCACATAGGCCTCTTTGTTGGCGGCACCAACTTTTCCTGGTGAACAATCGACCACGATGTCAGCAACGGCGAGCAGGTCATCAAGCCCACCATGACAGGTGTAGCCTGCCGGTCCAAAGGCTGCAATTTTTTCCGCATCGTTGTAGGTGCAATAGAGCGGGTAGCCCTTTCGAACGGCGAGGTCACATCCAAACGATGGGCGTGTTTTGGTGACGCCGATGATCTCCATATCGTCCTGTGCATCAACTGCATCTGCGACTCGCTTACCGATGGTTCCGTATCCGTTGATGGCGACTTTGATGGTCATGACCTTCTCCATGCTTTGCTCATGAAGGCCGTCAATAAAGGCTTCTTCACCGCACGGATGCGTCCCGCATCGGAAATCAAAATTCGTTGGCGAAGTGAACAGCAGTGTATTTGTGTGAGGGGCACGACCATGGACCATGGCGGGTGTTTCCGAGGTCGTCTTGCGCTCGATGAACATCAACGAAAAATTGGGCCCTCGCCTCATCGCAGCGGCTGAACAGAACGCCATTCTTAGAATTGGATGGACCAATGCTGGTGACCCCGTCCCCAAAAATGGTGAGCTCGGGTTGTGCCCTGCTCTCCCAGAGGGTGCACGACTGCGTGCACTTGGTGTCCTCGGTTCGTGGGTCGCAGCCTTTGGAAGCGGCGGCTCTTTCACCCTCCAAGGGGATGCAGGAAGTTTTCTCGGGGCTGCCAATCAAGGCACGGCCATCGTCTGTGAACGAATGGCTGGCCACTACACTGGCTACATGATGGAAAGCGGCTCCATCACCGTTCTCGACGGGAGTGGAGACGATACGGGTGCCGAAATGCGTGGCGGTCACATCATCGTTCGAGGTGCGACCGGAGCCCGCGTTGGCGGTGGTATGCACGATGGCCTCATCCTCGTTCACGGCGATGTTGGACCCGACCCCGGTGCAGGAATGACGGGAGGGCGTATCGTCGTCAACGGACGATGCCCAGCACCGCCTCCTGGCGTGTTGTTGCGTCCGCTCACCAAGAAGGAAGTCACAGAAATCAACGGCCTCATCGAAGATGAGAGCATGCACGTCCCCTCCGATGCCGTGTGTTTGGTGCCCCAAGAAGGATTGCACATCGAATCAACTGGCTTTTCGGTCTCTTCTGATGACCTGTCCAATATTGGGCTGACGAGTGAAGACCCGCCGCTGCGTTCCTACGAAACGGTTGACACGGTTGCACTGGTTGGCCTGTCCGAGCAGGTGCAATCCCTCGCTCTGCCCCTTCCACTGCTCCCCTGCATCGATGCAGGTTCAACCATGCAGGCCACCAAGGAAAACGCAGAAACTGTTCACAACGTGTTGAACAGGCACCCAGCGCTTGTCCTTGAACAACCACGCCCTGTTGACATGTTGATGGTGGCACAAGCAAACCTTCTGGACATCCGAGATGCCCTTCCTGAAGCCGGTGGTTTTGCCATTGACCTGCAGCACTTACCACCCATGGACGCTGAGCAACTTGACGGCCTTCTGGTCGCGTTGCGCTCCATGGCCAGAGACAACGTTCCTGCTGCCTTGGTTGAAGCCATCAGCCGAGTACAAGCCCTTCACGCCCGTGCAGCCCACCATGGCATTGACCTTGCGATGGCACGAATCGAGGACGGTTCCGGCCTGTCAGAAGCCTCTGCTCTGCCAATGACAGGACGGTCGAAAAAAGAGCATCTTGACTCAGGCCAAACACAGACTGGATTCCTGCTCGGATTTGCCGCCAGCGGGCACGACCTCGCCGTCCTCATGGCGTCGGGTGTTGATGTGGTCAGTTGTGCTGCCCCTATGGCAGATACCGAGGACATTGCCTATTGGTTGCAAGGTACTCAAGAAGACCTTGCCAGTGAACTTCGCAGAGTCGGCGTGAAGAGCATCGACATGCTTGAGCGGAAGCATCTACGGGCTCTGAACCATGAAACGGCCGCCGTGAGTGGACTTCGGCTCGCTGGATATGAACGACCGCTTCCCCACTGGTTTGCGAGGTGAGACCATGCCAACCATTTCCGTCCCACAATCGCTTCTTCGGTCCTTGATGGCTCAGCAGGGATTCGAACATAATGTGGACGAGGTCAATGAGCAACTTCCGTTGCTAGGGACCGATATTGATGCGTGCACTGAGGAACAACTGGATATCGAAATTTTCCCAGACCGACCCGACCTCCTCAGCGGAGAAACCTTGGCTGTGGCCATGGCGAATTTCCTCCACAACGCGCCGGCAAAACCCCACCTCGAGGTAGGAGAAAGCGGCATCACCATGACCGTGGATGCGAGTTTGGAGTCAATCCGCCCGGTGATTTACGGAGCTGTGGTCAAGGGCGTTGACATCCCCGAAGACGAAGAGGAGCGAGAATTGTTCATCAAGGGCTTGATGGACCACCAAGAGAAACTCCACTTTGCCCTTGGACGAGGACGTCGTCGTGCATCCATTGGCGTGCACGACCTCGA
>JAYYBT010000119.1:0-5067 GCA_036162675.1 Thermoplasmatota archaeon | reverse complement strand
TCACCCGTCGAAAGTTGACGAGGTTCCCGAAGCATCCGGCGTCCGCTTCAAGGTCATCGAGGGCGGTGAACTGGTCGAGGGCGCACCTCGAATCGTGAACGCTGAAGACATCGGTCGGGTCTTCCTCAGCGAACTGGGTGGCACGGCCATGACCTTTGAGAGCAGCGGCGGCAGCAAGGTTGTTCATCTTCAGGCCATTGCCTCAGGCCACGTCGCTGTCGGCCATCTCCACCTCTCGCTCAAGCATGATGTCACCGTTATGCTTCACCTTTCGGGTGAATCGGATTGGACGGGCCTCCACATCACCGGCGAGGTTGCCAACAACGTTCGTGCAGGTTTTGGTTTGGTGAACGAACTTTCCTCCAACGGGAAACTTCTCCACTGCGAAGATTGGCGGGTTGACCGGGATGCAACCCTTGAACTGGCCGGTCTCTCCATCGGTGGATTCCGATGCAAGAGCGACATCCGCACCCGATTCACTGCAACGGGCAGCGAATTGACACAAGCCATCTCCGTGCACGGCACAGGACAACGCCACGTCGACCATCACATCGAAGTCCACCACGATGTTCCACACACGAATTCGGAACTGAGTATTCACGCAGCGTGCGACGACCAGACCCATTCCATTTCCACCGGCCTGCTCACCATCGCCGAGGGCGCCAACCACTGCGATGCCGGTCAGGTGTTCAAGAATCTCTTGTTGTCCGACAAGGCGCGTGCTGAGGCCATCCCGGAACTCGAAGTCCTCGCTGACGAAGTTGCTGCCGCTCACGGTGCAGCCAGTGCACCGGTGGACCGCGACCAACTCCACTACCTGATGAGCAGGGGTCTGGACGAAGAGTCGGCCGTTGCTTTGCTCATTGAGGGTTTCATGCAGGACGGATTCTCAAGCCTCAACAATCAGTCGCTCGTGGATGAGATGCGAACCCGATTGACGGTTCATTTGGAATGCGAATTGAAGAGGTGAAAGCGTGTCACTCCGTGATCAATTCCCGATTTTGCAGCGTGAGGTTAACGGCTATCCGCTGGTCTATTTGGACAACGCTGCGACCACACAAAAGCCGCAGGTCGTCTTGGACGCGATGAACGATTACTACTCCAAATCCAACGCCAACGTCCATCGAGCCGTTCACACCCTCGCAGGTGAAGCAACCGAAGGCTACGAATCCTGCCGCCGCAAACTCAAGGCTCGCTTCAACGCTGACAAAGTCATCATCACCAGCGGCACGACCGAGGCCATCAACCTCGTCGCCCATGCTTGGGGTCGTGCGAACCTGTCCAAGGGCGACGCCATCGTCCTGACCGAGATGGAGCACCATTCCGATATTGTTCCCTGGCAAATGCTTGCAGAGGAGCGAGGGGTGGAACTTCGCTACGTGCCCGTCACCCAACATTTCACACTCGATATGGACGCATTCCATCACGCTCTTGAGGGTGCAAAACTCGTCTGCGTGGTCCATACCTCCAACGTTTTGGGTGTTCGCAACCCGCTTGAAGACATCATCGCCGCTTCTCACAAGGTCGGCGCCAAGGTGCTCATCGACGCCGCCCAAGGCGTGCCTCATTCAACGGTTGACTTCGCCAACTTCGGTGCTGATTTCATGGCCTTCTCCGCCCACAAGATGTGCGGCCCCACCGGCATCGGCGCCCTGTTGGTGCAACCGGAGACCTTTGAGGAGATGCAGCCCTTCATGGGCGGTGGCGACATGATCGAAACGGTCACCGTTGAAGGCTCGACCTACCAGACCAACGAGCACAAATTCGAAGCAGGGACGCCTCGCATTGCCGAAGCCATCGGTTGGTCGGCTGCGCTTGACTGGATGGACTCCTTTGACTTGGATGCTGAACATGCTCGTCTCGTGGAGATCGCTTCATGGGTTGCAGAAGAACTGCGTGCCATGGGGATGACCGTCTACGGTCGCCATGAGGAACACGATGCTGCCGTGGTCTCCTTCCTCCATCCCACCATCAACAGTGAAGACATGGCCCATCTCTTGGATTCCCGTGGTTTTGCGGTGCGCACCGGCCACCACTGCGCTCAACCGCTCCTCAATCGTCTGGGCATTACCGGCACCGTTCGGGCTTCCTTCTATGTCTACAACACCCGTGAAGAAGCCGAAGGCTTGGTTCAGGAACTCAAGGAAATCACGGAGAAGTTCGCATGACGTTCTATCCCGAAGCGCTTCAGGAACTGGTTGAAGAGTTCCAAGAGGTTGAAGACAAGCGAGAACGCTTGGAGATGCTCTTTGAGTTGGCCGATGAAATCGTGGAGTTGCCTGCGACCGAGTGGTCGGAGGAAACTCGCGTGCGAGGCTGCCAGTCCGAGGCTCACGTGCGTGTCAGGATTGAAGATGGGTTGGTCCATTTCTTCGGTGCAGCAGACGCCAAGTTGGTTCAGGGTTTGATGGGGGTCTTGAGCATCGCCATCGAGGGTTTGACGCCCGCACAGGCCGTGTTGATTCCCGTTGATTTCGCTCAAGAGATGGGCTTGACCAACACCTTGACGCCCAGCCGTTCCAACGGTTTTCGAAACATGTACGACAAGGTCATGAACGAGATTCGTGCAAGCGTGGAGTGAGCAAGATGACGACCAAAGAAGCCGTGATGGACAAATTGGATGAGGTGGAAGACCCCGAGTTGGAACTCTCCATCGTTGAACTCGGCCTTGTTTACGATGTTCGTTTTGAGGACAAGGACGAGGGCCTCCATGCCGAGGTCGACCTGACGCTGACCTCACCCGGCTGTCCTGCGGCCCCTGAGATCATGGCGGCAGCTCACCGCGCAGCGTTGCAAACAGACGGTCTTGCCTCGGTTCACATCAACCTCGTTTGGACGCCCCGCTGGGACCCGAAAATCCACGCCAGCGAAGATGCTCGCATGGACATGGGCATTTGGGACTGAAGGTGAGCGCCTCTAACAGGCGTGAACAATCTTGAAGGTGAACACGCCAACCCTCTGCTCATGCGACCGGTTCATCTCTTGTTGATGCTGGTCGTTCTCGCACCGCTGACCGGTTGTCTCGGTGGTGGTGATGGCGGGTCGGAAACGACCGGGACCTACATCGTGGAGTCGAGCATGACCGCCGTTGAAGTTGAGGCCAAATCCGCCTACTACCAAGACGGAGGAACGGTCGAATGGAGCGTTGATTCCTCGGCCTTCACCGAGGCCATTGAAGCGGCTGGCGGCAACGTCGTGGGTGTCCTCTTTTCGCTCTCCTATGGTGAAGACGAGACCTCAGGAGGTCCGCTGTGCACGGGCGGAGAGGCCAATGCACCTGACATGATCACCGGAGGAGCCACCAAAGGCGAATGGACCCTTTCGGGGTCGGGAGAAAACCCTGGGTCTCACGATGTGAATTTGACATGGCACAACGCTTCTCTTCTGTCCGGTGTTATCGAAGGGTTGACCAAGAGCGAAATTGAGGCTCAGTTGGCCTTTGGTGAGGAGGCGCGTGGAGCCTACAACCTCGCCGTAACCGTGGATGCCGATGCCTTTGACGGCGCGCTGTGTTCGCACAACGACGACGGAGAAGAAGTGGCCACCGTGGTCAGTTTACTCGTTTTGGACTTCACGATTCTCAACGAGGACGGCGAAGAAGCGGCGACCTTGGCGGTTGGCGACGGATCCCTCCCGTTGTTCCTGTTCGCAGGATGGATTTTCCCGGTGGTCGGCCTGATTGCATATGTCTCAACCAAGCAACGAGACCGCTTCCACCTTGACCTTGATTTCAGCGAGCCGGAACCTGAGGTCGTTGAGGGCGAGTCAACCTCGGACGGTGAAACGCTCGTTGACAGCTACCGTGCGCGTGTTATCACGCTCTCGGCCCTCTATGTCGCACAAGGTGTCCCCTGGGGTTTCATCACCGTCACCATGGTGACCTTCCTTGCAGCTGAAGGGGCGGACGCCGGCGACCTCGCCTACTTACTGACGCTCGGTACGCTGCCGTGGTCGTTCAAGTTCCTCTGGGGCCCCATCATCGACCGTTTCCAAATGCCCAAACTCGGCCGCCGTCGCCCATGGATTCTCATCGCTCAAACGGGCATGATTGGGCTCTTGGTGACCATGCTGATGGTGCCCGATTTGACCAATAACATCTCCTTGCTCGGTGCCTTGTTCTTTGTCTACAACGTGTTCACGGCCTTGCAGGATGTCTCAACCGACGCTTTGGCCGTCGATGTGCTTCAGCCTCACGAATTTGAGCGGGTCAACAGTTACATGTTCACGGCCAAATCCCTCGGTGGTATTGTTGGGGGAGCTGGTTTGGGAACCATCATTGGTATTGTCGGTATCAAGGGCGCCTTCCTCATCCAAATCCCCATCCTCGTGCTCATCATGATGGTGCCGCTTTTCATGCGAGAACGCCCCGGTGAGAAGCGCTTCCCATGGGACGAAAGCGAGGACGTGGAGGTTGATGACGAGCCCGAGGAAGACGAGGAATCACGGGATATGTTCGTCATCTTGAACAACATCAAAACCGCCTTTTCTGTTCGCTCGGCTCAACTTGGTATCGTAGTCAGTCTGACGATTTCCCTCGCGTTCATTCTCATCCCGATTCTGCCACTGCTCTTCCTTCAGGAGTTGGGTTGGAGCCAAGAAGAATTCAACGCCACCAAGGGCGGCATCATCCTTGTGGTCACCATGCTCGGGGCCATGGCAGGCGGTGAACTCGGTCGTCGCCTCGGTGGTAAATCCATGCTGATGTATGCGGCCCTCAGCGCTTCGCTGACCTCTTTGGTTTGGGGCACGTTTGACAATCTGTGGAGCGAGGGTTGGTTCATGATGCTCGTGTGGATTGTTCACACCTTCCTTTGGGCCATCGTCTCCATCTGCGCCTATTCGCTGATGATGAGGGTAACCTGGGCGGAAGTGGGTGGGACACAGTTCACGGCTTACATGTCGATGATGAACCTCTCCGCCATCATGGGCTACCAGTTGGCGCCGATTTTCGCTGAGCGCTACAACTACCAGACCATCTTCTACATCGCGGCCGTGCTCGAGACCTTCGTGGTGCTAGCTGCGCTGTTCATTGACCCTGAGGAGACAGACCGGACGCTCAATCCTTCG
>JAYYBT010000118.1:0-4331 GCA_036162675.1 Thermoplasmatota archaeon | reverse complement strand
GGCGAAAGGTCTCGGGTTCATGGAGGTATGCCTCTTGCCTCCAAATTGGGCAAACGAGCCCATCGGTGGGTTGAAAGGGCTCTCGTCGTGGGGGAAAATGAGGGGATGAAGGGTTGGACGAACAGTACATGGAAACCTGTCTCAAGGCAGCGTTTTCAAAACCCAGGTCGGGTGCTGTTCGCGTTTCGGTCATGAACCGTGAATCCGCATGGAAAATGCTGGAGAAACCACTCCGTGCTCATTTGGTCATCGCAGCTCACGAACAGGAGCCACCGGCTTCCGACGACGATGAAGACACATCTCCTCGACGACCAATGATGAATCGCCCCCGAGGTCGCATGCGCCGGTCTGGCCGTCAAACAGGGCCGCCCCACATGACATGGCTTCACAAACCAAAGGAAATCATCGACGAATCTCCCTTGTCGACGGCCTATCAGTTGGCCACTTTGCTGGTTCACAAACAACTCGACGAGGACAACTGGGACGAGGCATGGAACGCTCACGAAAACTTGCTACGAGAGACATGCATGGTCGAGGGCGTCCATCCGGTGTGGCACACCATCGGAGAAAAGACGCCTCTTCTCGGCCAATTCCTCGCCTTCCCCAAGGCCAAAGCCACCAAGGTCAAGGAAACCACCGCCATGGGTACGGATTTCTTTTGGATTGACCCCCGGGATAAAGACGCCATCGTCACCGTGCTGAAATTGGCCAGTGCTGGCGTGAACGACCCCGATATCAAGGTCGCCATGCAGAAGGCCACCAACCAGATTTCAGGTGGCCGTTCGCTCGATTTGGACGCTCCCTTGAACGCTCTTGAGGGTTCCATGGCCTTCATCACCGTCTTGTTGGCGCTTCACGCAGGCCACGATGTTCCATCAGCAGCCAGAAAAGCCTGCAAAAAAGCCGATGGCGACCTGTTGGATGCGCTTGAGGATTTTGAGCATCTTGCCGCTGGAACCGTCAACGACTGGCCTTCGCTTCTGGCGTTGAACCGGGACGATTCGCTCTCGGTTGCTCGGCGCACCTTGGGCTGGCAACACGCTCCCGCTGAGGCCGAAGCGTGCAGCTCAAGCGAGCTTGAAGCGGGTTTGGCCTTGCTCGAACAAGCCGGCGTCCACGAAGGACGAGACCGTTTGACATGGTGGAGACTGAACGCCCTGCTCAACGAAGGGAAGCAGGACGAGGCGGTGAGCGTTCTTGAAGAGCGTCGCCTCGATGCGTCTTCAGATGTTTCCGAATTGCTTCCACTGGTCGTTTCACTTGACAGTGAACAAGCCAATGCGTGGTTGATGCGTTTCATGGATGACGTGGACGACCAAGCGCTTTACCACATCGTTCACGAAACGGCCTTGGCCTCTTCACTCCGCCGAAAGGCGGCGCAACGTCTGTGCGATGAACAGGGTGCGATGTGGGAGGAGAGTCGCTCAGTGGCGCTGACACTGTTGGTCGAGGAACTGGATGTTGACCGTCTGGCTCGTGTCTTCGCCGGCGACAACATGCTGTCGCTTTCTCACCCTTACATGTCGTTGCTCGTGAGCCACCTGGCCCCCGCCAGCATCGATGCCTCCCTGCGCCCTCACATCTACGCATGCCGCAGCCAAGCCATGCAGGCCATCCACGGCGCGGATGTGCCGGAGGTGCTGAGCCCTCTCGCCCTGCACTTGCTTCTCCTGATGGAAGGCATCTACAAGGAAACGCCCGAGGTGGCTGAAGTGCTTCCAACCAAAGCTCTCCAAGCCTTCTCACCGATCAGCCGAGCCTTGACCAGCGATGGCGTGGTCAGCGCCACCCATGTTCGCAACATGGGCGCCAGTTTGGATGAACTTGATCTCTCCACCATCGAGCGACGTTTGTTTGATGTCATGCTGTTGACCTTGACGATGAACCGACATCTTCAGGCGTTCAACATCGGCATGGCCAAGACCGACGATATCAACGAGTTGGACCAACTCTTGGTCAACTCCACCCTCCCTCTTCGCCTGATTCAATCCTTTTCCATTCTCATGGTTGAACACGATTTGGGGCTGGCAAATTTGGTCGCTTGGTACCAAAAGAACGACCCGCTCTCGCCGTGGGCGCCGCTTGCTCGAGCAGCTCACTTTGCTGCCGATGGTGATGAGTTGAATTCCGCACGAGAATACTCAAGAGCGGCTGAATTGTTCAACAAGCAACGGAAAACGGGCGGTGAATCAACCGATTGGGCTTCCGACAGTGAGGACAACGACTTCGTCCTCTCGTTGCCGTTGATGCTGTATCGCAAATCGCTCATCCACTATGCGCACGCCACTTCATGGGCCGAGGCCGTGGAATTGTTGGAGCGCGTCCCTTCACTGAAAACGGCCATCACGGAACGCTTCAAACTCTACCTGCGTGTCTGTCACATGGCTGGAAAAGACACCAACGCCGCCGCTCGTTTGGTCCGAAAGCACGTCCAGCAGCGAAAGACCGTCCTCGAAGAAGACGTTGAAGGCAACATGGTGGAGAAGACCCGAACCACCTACAATGAAGAGGAACTTGACCTGCTGCGCAACTATCCGTTTGAGCAAGCCCACCTTCTTCCACCCGAACCCTTCCTCGGTCGAGTTACGGCTGCCTCAACCCACATCAGTCGTGACCTCCGCCGTTCAAGAACCCAATACGAGCACCAGTTCAGGCAAGCCATGCAAGGAAGTTCACCTTCCATGGAGGAGATTTACGAGATTGCCAAAAACGCTGCAGAAGAAGGTGCATTTGAGGGCTTGATGTACCTTGAGCGGGCGCAGAACTCCAACAAATTCTCCATCACGGCACGCAACCGTCTCGCTGGTGTTGAGCAATCTTTGTTCTCGCAGTACAAAGACGACATCCCAACCTCAAAGCGTCGGTTCTTGCACAACCTCTCTCTGACGCCCCTGGTCATCGTTGACACCAACGTCCTCGTTGATGCGCTCGTGGAACGCATGTACCAGCGGATGAATTTGGTGCTTGAAACCAACGTGAACATCATCGGCGCCAACCAGTTCCATCGCATTCTGCTTCATCACGCCCAAGCCAAGCGTTTGGTGATGATGATCCCCGAGGATGTTCGAGGTGAACTCAAGCAGTTTGCCAAGGACCAGCGCTTGCTGCCTCGTTTCAAGGGCGCCATGGTCGATGCCTCCACCCTCGAAGAAACGCTCAGCGAGAAGGTGATGTTGAAACTCGTGGACGAGGTGCTTTCGGAATACAGCACGTGGAGTCCAAGCGCCGACATGTTGGCCGGTGTTCCCAGCGATTCAGACGAACTCAACGCGTTCTTGCTGCGACACAGCGATGTGTTTGAGGAACTCAGTGAACTCAAGGGCTATCGGGGCATCACCTACCGAACCACATTGGAAGGACGGGAAATCTACCCTGAATCCACCGACCTTGACATCTACCGTTTGGCCATGCACCTCGCTTCGCTCCCGCTCCCCTCCATTGGAGCGGTGTTGGTGGCGACCATGGACGGTGATTTCACCCTGGTCGACCGAGCCATCGAGGAACGCTTCGGCTTCAGCGTGGCCAAGAACCACCGCTCACTCAAACCGTGGTTGAAGCGTCAGTCCAGCTGAGCATCATCTCGTTTCGTTGTGCACACAGCTCACGCCGCAGTCGTCGAGGGCAACGGGGTCGTTGACGACTCAACTCACATGTGTTGGATCATGGCCTCGCCAAAAGCGCTGCAAGAGAGCAGCGTGGCGTCGTCCATCAAGCGCTCAAAGTCGTAGGTGACCGTCTTGTTGGAGATGGCACCTTCCATGCCCTTGACGATGAGGTCGGCGGCTTCTCGCCATCCCATGTGGCGCAGCATCATTTCGGCCGAGAGGATGAGGGAGCCGGGGTTGACCTTGTCTTGTCCAGCGTACTTCGGGGCTGTTCCGTGGGTGGCTTCAAAGATGGAAATGCCCGTGTCGTAGTTGATGTTGGCGCCCGGAGCGATACCGATGCCACCGACCTGTGCGGCCAAAGCGTCGGAAATGTAGTCGCCGTTGAGGTTCATCGTGGTCAGCACGCTGTACTCGGCAGGCCGGGTGATAATTTGTTGAAGCATGGCGTCGGCGATGACGTCCTTGATGATGATCTCGTTGCCGGTGTTCGGGTTGGTGAGCGTGCACCACGGGCCACCGTCAAGTTCGGTTGCGCCGAACTCTTCCTGAGCGAGCGTGTAGCCCCAGTCGCGGAAACCGCCCTCGGTGAACTTCATGATGTTACCTTTGTGCACCAAGGTGACGCTTGGTTGGTCGTTATCGATGGCGTACTGAATGGCAGCACGAACGATGCGAGCCGTTCCTTCCTTGGAGACGGGTTTGATACCAATACCCGAGGTGTTG
>JAYYBT010000117.1:0-6896 GCA_036162675.1 Thermoplasmatota archaeon | reverse complement strand
AGGCGAGAATCGACCGTCGTGCCCAAGAATGGGACGGCAAGGAAGACTATTCCGCGATGCTCAGGTCGTTTCTTCCGCCCTCGACGAAGGACGACGCATGAGGAGCATGAGCCGCCCTTCTGTGAAATGCACCTGCAAGGTCGAGGACGTTGCGACGTTGTGCAAGCCTCTCGAGCCCATGCTCAGCGCTTCATTTTCCAACCCGTATTGAGCACCAGAAAGGGTGATGCCCTCGGCGGTGGGCACCGCGAAGAGCGAGAAGTTTTGCCCGAGCCCGATTTCTATAGAATAGGTTTTGTCGGGAAGAAGAAAGCGGTGAACATGCACCTCACCCACGCATTGGATGTCCATGTTCGTGGCTGCGCAACTCAGGAGGTTTGCCCACTCATGTTCACGGTCGCCTCCCGTCGCACCGATGACGATGCACGAAGAATGGCCTTGCTCGCCTGCCAGTGCCAAGGCTTTGGCCAAATCATGGGCGTCTTGCTCTTTTCGCTCATGGACTTCACCCCCGAGGCTGACAAATCGTTCGAGTACATCTCCGTCCACGCTGTCCATATCGCCGACCACCCCATCGGGGACGATGCCGTTGTCGAGGCAGGTGGTCAGGGCTCCGTCACACGCAAGGACGTTCGGTTTTTGGGCGAGGTGGTCGTGAATCACCTCCATGCTGCACCATTCCCCCGCCGCAAAGATGAGGCAGGTTTGAGGGCTCATATCACCCGACACCCCCCTTGCCTTTCTCAATCCAACGGTGTGTGTGAATGAACAAGTTGACCCCCTATGGGGGTCAGTCCGGGCTGAACAATGATTTTCTAGGTTGGAGTCTCTGCTTCTGCCATGGCGGGCGTTGATTTTCAGAAGATTCACTTCAAGAGCGTCATGCTCGTTCTCCTTTTTGTCGTCTCGCTGTGGGCGCCGGTCGTCTCGGTGCCACCGGGCGAGGATTCACTGGATGAGGCGCAGCCCGTCCTTCTGACCGCTCCTTATTCCCTTGAGTCGGGCTACGGTCACGACATTGGTTCATCCACCATCGACGTGGACGGGCTGGTGCAGGCCAAAGTTCGTGAGGAGTCCATGTTTGACATGTGGGTCACCACCGAATTCAACACCTCAAGCACCGAACACCACGGAACACCGGACATGAAGTTGACACGCCACGACTTGGAGCATTATTGCTGGAGTACGGAGGAGGGTCCTGTTCGAACCGCCACCCATCGACCAAATGGTCATTGGACCACCACGCTGGTGGACACGGTTGCATCATCCAATGCCACCGACTTGGTGGATTGCGCCATCGCCATCACCGCCAATGAACGTGTTCGTGTGCTCTACGCCGACGGTCCCGACTTGAAAATGGGACGATATGCGCTTGAAAGCCAGACGTACTGGAACGGCGCTCGCTGGCACACACGCACCATCATGGAGGATGTCAATCCAACACATCTCGCGCTTGACATCACGCCGAATGGTCTTGAGTGGGGCTTGATGCGCACGGACTCAGGGGCCCTCCACCAGGTGAACTTCAGCGGAGCGTACTGGACGCATTACCTTCTTGATGCAGGGCCGGTGGGCGAGGATTTTGAATTGGAGGTCGACCAGAACGGTGTCGCTCACGTCCTTTACTCCAGAACCAACACCGGCGATGTCGTCTTGCTTCGGGTTGATGGATTTGAGCACGACACACGTATTTTGCTGACCGATGGCGACCTCGTGGACGCTTTGGGCATGGACCTTGATGCAAATAACATTGAGCAGGTGGCCACCGCTTCCCAAACCGGTTCAACCTTCACCCTCAACTTGATTCGCTCCCTCGCCGGTCAAGACACCGGTCGGGTTGACCCCACTCCTCAAGACGCACGAGAAGGAGAAGAAGACGAGCAGGAAGGCTCGATGCTGTTGGCGGATTTGAATCACGACGGGTTTGACGATTTGGTTGTCGCCACCCCAGGGGCTGACATGCTTACCTACGTTGACAACGGTCGTGTGGATGTGTACTACGGTTCTTCAGCGGGCCTGTCGGCCGTCCCCGATGTGATTCTTGCAGGGGATGGAAGCGGCGCTCACTACGGCGCCGGTATGGACCAAGGCGATTTCAACAATGACGGCATCATGGATTTGGCCATCGGCGCCCCGGGCTGGGCTGACGCCAACGACGCCAATGCTCGCCACGGGCAGGTCCACGTGTACCTGGGTAATGCATCTGGCCTCGGCTCAACCCCATGGGCGACGGTTCTTGGCGCGGACAATGAATCGCTTGGAAGTGCGGTGGAGGCCCTTCTGCATACAGGCGGGGGCGACCACCTTGCGGTGTCGGCTCGAAATTATTCCATGGAGACGGGTTCCAGCCAAACGGATACTGGGAAGGTGAACGTCTACAGCAGTGACGAGACGGGGTTGATTCCACTTCGGAACTTGACCCAAACCCAAGCAGGAGACTTATTTGGGCGCTCGCTCGAGGGTTGCGATGTAAACAACGACGGGTTTGACGAGCTCATCGTCGGCAACACGGGCTCGTTTGAAGATGCACTCTCATTCTCTTCGGTCGAGTATTACTACGGCTCGTCAGCAGGCTACAACGGGACGCCTGACCACACCCTTGCTTCCATAACGCAAGGCAGGCTCTTTGGTCTGGTCGTGGCCTGTGTGGGCGATTTGAACGGCGATGGTTATGATGAACACATCATCACCGAACCGCTCAACAGCACGAGCACCTTCGGGGCGGGGCTTCTTTGGCTCTTTGAGGGCACCAACGGAACCTTGCCTGGCGAGGCTGACTGGCAGTTCCAGCCCACGACCCCGAACACCCGCGTCGGTGAGGCCATTGTGGCGGCCGGTGATATCAACGAAGACGGCTACGATGATGTCTACATCTCAAGTCGCATGGGTTCCTCCTCAGGGCGTGTCGAGATTTTCCTCGGTTCAGCCAACGGCCTCAGCAACGAGCGTCAAGTGCTCGCTGAAGGGAACAGCACTGAGCAACTCGGCAAGATCATGGCTGCAAATGGTGATGTGAACGGTGATGGTTTGAGCGAGATGGTCTACTCGCTGCGTTCATCCTCCCGTGGCGAATCCTACGGTCTGGACTACCTCGTTTTGAGCGAGCGTGATTGGGAATCCATCGCCTTCACCAATCAGGGAACGGTCCATGGCGTGGACCTCGGAACGGCTGGGCGAGGTGAAACCAGCATCGTGTTCACGCATTCCGATGCCTTACGGCATCACGTTTCCAAGTTGGAGCACATGAACGATGGAACGCCCTCTGGTCAATGGGTTGACCAAACGATCGTCAGCCTCAACACCACCCATCTCGGCGTCAGTTTTGATGTTCGTTCATCGGGCCAGCCGGTGTTGTTGATTGAAAACAGAACGTCGATGGTTTTGCACAGCACAACCTCGCTGACGGCGTTGCAACAAGATGTCGCCACCACCGGCACCATGGGGCAGTGGCTCGGCTCTACGGTGGCCAGTGACAATAAACAAGTTCTTGCTTACACCTCGGGCGCTGGAAAACAAATCTACGCTTCCACCCAAGGAACAACGGGCTGGAACAACGAGTTGGTGCGAACCAGCGCCACCCTTGCCTCACCCATTGAGGTGACCGTCAACAGCCAGAACACCCCGCATTTGGTCTACCGACACGACCCAACCAGCCAGCTGGAACTGGCCGTTGGCGGCGCAAGTTGGTCCTTGACCACCCTCGGGGATGAAGGCGAGGCGGTATCAACGCAGCACCCAGCCGTCGTTCTTTCCAACGATTCCTTGGCGGTTGGTTTGGTCGCCTCAAACGGGACCGGAACCAACCTCGAGGTTTGGATCTACGATGGCAGCACGCTGAGCCGACACAACATCACCAACCATACCGATGTGAACAGCGAACTTCAACTGACCACCCTCACCAACGGCTCGCTTCTGTTGGCGAGTCTGACCACCGACGGCACGCTGAGCGTGCATGAATTGTGGCCCGGAAGCAGCGACTGGCACGAACACACGGTGCCACAACCCAGCGGCACGACCAACGAATACCGTCTCGACCTCATTGGAGGCGACGAACCGGTGTTGGCCGTGCGTGGAAACGCCATTTCCTCTCTTCTCGGCATGAACGAAACGGGTCAATGGACCACGCTTGCCGAACGCCCTGCTGCGGCCGTTGATGGCGCATGGGACGTGGTTCACATGGGCGAGCACCTGCTCTTGTTGACCAGCGACCCCGCCACCCAGCAGTTAACCGTCAACACCGTGGAGTTGAACCACTCACACGGTGCAGCCACCTGGATGTCGGTCATGTTTGGGGACATCACCACCGACGAGGCCGTCCATGCCACGCTCGACAGTAACGGGACGGTCCACATGGCGTACTGGGACACGGTGGATGACGATGTCATCATGCTGCGATTGTACCCTGACCAAGACCGAGATTTGGTCTTTGACCTCATCGACGCCATGCCGACGGTGGGCAACCAGTGGAAAAACAGCGACGGCGACGCCTTTGGCGACAACCCACTCGGCCCGCTACCGGACGCATGCCCAACCGATGCAGGGGGCTCGTCGTACGTGGTTCAGGGTTGCGCAGACTACGACACGGACGGGTTCCGAGATGAGATCGATGGATGCGACGACGAAGGGGGTACATCGTGGATTGACCGCTTTGGTTGCGAAGACCGAGATCAAGACGGGTGGTCCGATAACCTCCTTGGCTATGTTGATGGCGACCAGTTCTATTCCAACTGGAAGCAAGCCCTTGACACCGATGGCGATGGCTTTGGCGATAACCACGGCGTGGATTGCTGTGCAACCGCCATTGACCCGAACGCCAACAGCGGGGACCTCTTCCCTTACCTTGCTTCTCAATACAGCGATTACGACGGCGACGGCTACGGTGATAACGACCTTGACACCGTCCACGGCGATTACTGTCCGTGGGACTTTGGGACTTCATTCCGGGACCGAAACGGTTGCCTTGACAGCGATGGGGATGGAGCCAGTGACCCCTCTGATGAGGGGACGTTCTTTGAGTGGAACGTTTCCTTAGGTGCCGACGTTTGGCCGATGGACCCAACCCAATGGAAAGATACTGACGGGGATGGCTACGGCGACAACCAATCAGAAAATGCAACCAATCCAGACCGCTTCCCACAACGCAAAGCAGCGGCCAACGATACCGATGACGACGGATATGCGGACAATTGGACCGCTCTTTACAACGGCTCAAACGCTGAGGGCATCCAACTCGATGCTTGCCCTACCGAATGGGGCAATTCAACCCGCCGCAGTTTGTCGACGTATGCCTATGGGTGTCCCGACTCGGACGGTGATGGCTACACGGATACCTATGTGTACGATATTGACCCGGAAACGGGCCTCAGAATTGACGAACTCGGTGACGCCTTCCCGTACGAAAAGACGCAATCACGAGACCGTGATGGCGATGGATTTGGTGATAACCCCACTGGCGTCAACGGTGACCAGTGCCCCGATGAAGCAGGCGTTCAAGACGGAACGCCTCCCTTCAACAGCGACTCAGGTGTTGGCTGTCGGCTCATCGACGTAGGCGACACGGACGGCGACGGGGTCATCAACGAACTTGACACGCTTTGTCCCAACACCCCGCAGGGTGAGCCGGTCAACCAGCAAGGCTGTTCTCAATCCGAGCTGGACGATGATGAGGATGGTGTCAAGAACAACGTGGACCTATGTGCAGGTACGCCTGTCGATATTGCCGTTGATGCTCAAGGATGCAGTGAGCAGCAACGCACATCGGATTCCGATGGCGATGGGCTCAACGACCCCGAAGACGACTGCCCCAACACCGGTGCAGGCCAAGAAGTCGACGAGAACGGTTGTTCACAGGCGCAACGCGACACGGACGGTGACGGCCTTTCTGACCTCGATGACGCTTGTGACGACACGCCACCAGGCTTCCCCATTCTATCCAACGGCTGCACCGATGAGAGTGCGCTGGATACCGACCTTGATGGTGATGGCTACAAGGGCGTTTACACCTACGATATCGACCCCTCCACCGGGCTTCATGTCAATCAAACAGGCGACGCTTTTCCCAGCGACCCCACACAGTGGTTTGACCAAGACGGCGACGGCTACGGCGACAACCCCTCGCCCGCCAACAACGCTGATGACTGCCCCACCGAAACAGGAACGTCTTCTATAGATTTCTTGGGGTGCTATGACGATGGCGATGGTTGGCGTGATGAGAACGAACCCAATGCTACCCGCAACGACCCAACCCAGTGGCGCGACTCGGACTTTGATGGCTTTGGCGACAATTGGGGCGACCCGTCTTGGAACGCCACGAGGGACCCATCATGGCCCGGTCAATTCGTAGCCGGTGCAACCAATGCAGACCTCTGTCCAAAAACCACGCCAGGTTTGACAGTGGACGAGGATGGGTGCCATATCTCTGAACGCGATTCCGATTTTGACGGGGTTATGGACGATTCGGACAACTGCCCCAACGACCCGAAAGGCGTTGACGGCTACGAAGATGGTTGTCCATACATTCCCGCTTCAGGCGACGGTGAGGAAGGTCTCTTCGGCGTTGATGCAGGCACCATCATGCTCGCTCTCGGTGGTTTGGGAACCTTGCTCATCCTGACCTTGGTTCTCATTCGCCTCGTGCGCAGCGAGGATGATGAGGACGATGAGGACGATTACGACGATTTCTTTGACGATGACGACGAAGAAGAGGAGAGTTTCCTCGACCAACTCGACCGCAAAGCGGCAGCGGCACCTGCTCGCACACGAGCCATGCCGGAGAGAAAAACACCCGCTCGCACATCGGGGCCATCCGGCCCTGCGCCGACCTCCGCTCCCGGACGTAGCCGTGGCGGTCCATCCAAGCAAGGACCGGGTGGACCGCCCAAGCGAGGTCCCGGCGG
>JAYYBT010000116.1:0-6147 GCA_036162675.1 Thermoplasmatota archaeon | reverse complement strand
GTCACCGGCACCTGGCTGATGACCTCCACCTCCTACTACTACGACCACGGCGCTGGGCTATCTGTCAGCATGCCCAACGTCATGTACAACATCTACTACATGCAGACCGACTACAAGAGCGTCCACCACCACTTCACGATGGCCAGCGGCTTGCTCGCCAGTCAGGGCGAGCGCTTGATGCCCGGCGGTGGCCACTACGGCATCGTTGACACCGACGACCACAAGGTCATGTTCTCATGCCACTGGTCGAGCACCAGTTATTGCAGCCAAGGTCTTCGCAAGATTCACACCTACGGCGATGGCGCTCATTACGATGTTCGCTCCACCACGCAGACCTCACAACTCATCGTGGGCCAAACGACCTCCATCTCACGAGCCATCAACAGCATCAACGTCGACGGCATCTTCGGTTCCACGCCAACCGGTACGAGCATCCGCGTCGATGTTTCAAACGACGGCGGCGTGACGTGGAAGTCAGGAAGTGTCGGACAAAAGGTCAACTTCGCCAACGCTGGGACCTCCATCAAGTGGCGCGCAACCCTCAACGGTAGCGCTTCCAAAACGCCCGTTCTCGGTGATGTGGTCTTGACCTACACCACCAACTACCAGACCAGCGGTTGGTACTACGCCTACCAGTACACCGGCTCGGGGTCAAGCAACGTGATCGCCGCCACCGTGGACTGGAACGAAACCCGGCCTGCCGGTACCAGCATTTCCGTGAACGTCGGCTACAAGGCCAGTTCATCGGCCTGCAGCAACGGTAACTCTGGCGTGCAAACGTACACCTCCCCCAACACGACGAAATCCATGACCGGGTCGTCGTATTATTTCTGTGTCCGCATCATGCTCTCAACCTCCTCCACCGGGGCCACACCGACCATCACTGACTTGTCCATTGCTCTGCACTCCAATGCACCCAGTCAACCAGGATTGACCATCGACGGGCAATCCGCCTACAAGCGCTCTGCTCAAGACGGCGCCCTCATCGGACCGCTTTCTGTTTCCGGCAACGCCATCGTGAATGCGCTCAACGACGCCATTCCCGACACCGGCTCGGGGACGGTGGATATCCCGATTGAATTGACCTCCGAATCAGCAGGAAAACTGTCCATCACCTCGTTTGAAATCACCTACATCATGCAGACGGTCAACCTCGATTTGAGCATCCCAGAGGGCGAAATCCTTCACGAGCGCATCACGCCGTACGAGGTCGTATCTCGCCACGTCATCGGTGAATCAGCCAACACGATGGTCAGCGCAGACCTCACGCTCATGACGGCGGGAAGTGCGGCCAACTGGCCCGTCATCACGTGGCAGTACGGCGACGTCTTCCCCGACCCGAACGACCCTGCACAGTACATCGAGGTCGACCCCTCCTCCTACTCAGTGGAGAGCAACGGCATGCTCGAGATTCACTGGAAGTTCTTTGTCACCAGCGAGATGCCCGACCAAGACAACGTCCGCTTCCGCGTCGGCTGTCTGGACGACAGCGGCACGGCAGGTTTCGCACCAGAACCGCTCGTCTCCGAAGACGGGCTCCGAGTGAACCGTTCCTTCGGCCTTGGCTGGTTGAACGTCAGGGACAACGATGGCGAGTTGACCTCCATGGACGTTGAAGACGGCTCGTGGGTCGCTGCGGGTGAACAACTCCACTTCGTGGGCGCCATGTGGTTCCAGGACACCGATGACGCTCCCAAAGACAGCGCCTTTGACGTTCGCATTTCCCGAAACGGCTACGTCGAATCCTCGGCAAGGGACACGACCAACAACAACGGCTCGTTCTTTGTCTCCATCGACCTGCCCAACATCGACGTGCCCGACGGTTTGACCTACGAGGTCCAGACCTACAACGAGCGAAACCCCGACCATGTTCAGCAACCCAACACCGAATGGCGCCGCACCTATCTCGTGGACGCGACGCATCCTGAACGACTTCAAGTCGCGCCGGCCGAAGACGCCTATGAGGCAGCGAGCAACCAGCAAATGGTTCAGGTGCTCGTCGAAGACAAGGTCGGCCATCCTATGGAGTTGGAACTCAACTACTGGGTGGAGGCTGACCACGACGCCAACCGAAACGGTGAGGCCGACCCCGAGGAATACGTGAGCAAGGTTGTCACCAACACCACGGAGGCCCGTGCGAAGTGGTTCATCACGACCATTGACACCTCTCGAAACCCCAACATGGGTCGAGTTTCGTACTTCTGGGACGGCGGTGACCAAGCAGGAAATCCACTTCACTTCAAGGTCATGAACGACGATGATGAATTCATGTCCTTTGAATCCGCAGAAGGCTTCCTGTATGACGACGCCACCTTCCGAACCCGCAAGGACTCCTCCGCCATCTTCACCGGCCTCGAATGGTTTGGTCACGAGGACAACGAAGCGGTCTACGCCGGTATGGAGCAGACGATTTCCTTGGGCTTCATCGACGCAAACACGGCCATTGACTTCGAGTTCATTTCGCTGGTGTTCGACTTTGAAGGACCCAACCCTGCTCGAGACGCTCAAGCCATCTCCTATTCGGGGACCAACAACACCTTCTGGTCGGACTCCCCCTACATCCACCTCTTGCCCACCAGCAAGATGACCCAGACCACCAACGAATCGGGTCTGCCGTGGATTATGCTTGATTTCCACTTCAAGTTCAGTTGGGACTGGCCCGACGAGGAGATGGGTGATGTGGCCTTGCTCTACAAGGAATTGGGCAGTTCAGACCCTTCGCGCATCCTCTTGCTCGAACACACCTTCCGCGTTGAGAACGACCTCATGCTCTCCCCGACGGACTTCAAGGTGGAGGACATCAGTGAACCCAGAACCGGTCCAGTCGCTGACGGCAGCCGTGTGCGCAAGGACGACCGCTTGGCCTTCACGGGTCGTGTGGTCTACGAAGGAAGCCAGGTGCCAGCACCCCGAGACGTCGGTATTCTCGTGGAGGTCTTTGACGGTGAGAAATTGTGGTCCGACGGCTCGCTGACTTCTGAAGGCGATTACGCCGTTGAAGTGCCGCTATCCTCGGCCCTGACGCTGCAGTCTTCGCCATCTCGTACCTGCTTGATTTCCATCACGAACATTCCCGGACGAGGGGAAGACATGACCGGCACCTTGGTCTCGACCACGCTCCAAGTCGTTGTTGACGACGCCGCTCCACGTGTCACTCGCCGTATCGCTCCGCTCAACGTCATCGATATTTCCGCCAACAACGATTTGACCCAAATTGAAGTTGAATTCCAGGGCACCGAAGACGCCGACCTGACCGGCTCAAAGCAAATCGTCCACTGGGTGATGCGCGACGCTACCCGAACCATGACCATCGGTGCAGGCTCAACCCTGCTTGGCATGCAGCAAGACGGACAGAACGTGATGTGGACGGGTGTTGTTGACATCACGGCCGGCGGAACGGTGATTCCCAAGGCTGGCGACTTCGTTGGTTTCTACGTGACCGGCTACGACGCCGCAGGCAACCAGTTCCCGGTGGTTTCAAACTCCGAAGCCAGTCCAATTCCCGAGCTCGCCTCGGACGACACGGACTTTGAACGCCAATGGGTCCGCTTGGGCGCTGTTGGTCCCGAGTTGCGCGTCAAGAACATCGTGATGAGCGACGACCACATTGCGCCCGGTGCCAAGATTGACATCACGGCGACGATTTACAACGCTGGTGGCAACACCACCTCTCAGTTCAAGGTCGCCTTCTACGCTGGTTCAAGCGACGAGCCCTTTGATGTGGTTCGTGTAAACGGCATTGACGCTGGTGAACTTTACCCCGTGAGCATCGTTTGGGAATCCGAAGACGTTGACCGTATCCGTGTCGTGGTCGATGCCGAAAACGAAGTGCCCGAAGCCAACGATGACGACAACTCGGCTGAGCACGCCGTGACCATTGCCTACGGGCAATACCTCGGTTGGTTTGACTCGGTTCGCGAACAGCCACTGGCGTGGATGTTTGCCATTCTCAGCATCTTGACCTTGGCGATCGTCTTCACCGTCGCTACCAAGACCTCCATTGACTATGGTGAGGGCGCCTTTGACGAAGACGAGGCCGATTGGGAAGATGAGGACGAGGACGAAGACGACGAGTTTGACGAAGGGGACGATTGACCCTTCTTCACAGCGTCCTGATTCCAGCCAAATCCTCAAATGCAGTGGGCTGAGCCACTCTCCACGAGGGTGGGGAGAGTATGTCACGCGTTTTCTCCCGACTTCATCCATCGCTGTCCCAAGCGCTTGATGAAAAAGGCTGGAAGGCCACGCCCGTGCAAGAGCGCGTCATCCCCGATATCATGGAAGGCAAGGACCGCTTGGTCATCGCACCCACCGGTTCGGGCAAGACCATGGCGGGGATTCTTCCGCTGTTCCACCGATGCCTTTCAGAAGAGTGGTCGTCCCTCTCGATGGTGTACATCACGCCCTTACGAGCCCTCAACAGGGACGTTGACCGAAGGCTGAGGGAATTGGCTGCTGCGGTGGGCTTGCGCGTTGATGTCCGCCACGGCGACACCACTCAGGCCCAACGAGCGAAGCAAACGCGAAACCCGCCCAACCTTCTTGTGACCACGCCCGAAACCTTCCAACTCATGTTCAGCGGCAAGAACCTCAGGGCCATGCTCAGCACGGTGCAAGCGGTGGTCGTTGACGAGGTTCACGACCTCGCCGCTTCCGAACGCGGCTGGCAACTCGGGGTCGGGCTCGCCCGTCTTGAAGCGTTGACCGGTCATGCTGTCCAGCGCCTTGGCCTTTCAGCGACCGTTGGCAACCCCGAGGCCGTCGCCCACTGGCTTTCACCCGGCAAGGCTCAACCGCTCATCACCACGGGCCATCGCGCCACCGAATTGACGGTGGAATCGCCCTACCCGACCCCAGAAGACGAAATCAACAGCGTGGAGAGTGCGCTGAGCCCCAAGCAACACGCGTCTTATCGCCATCTTTGCGACATTCTGCGAACGCAAGCACCGTGTTTGGTGTTCGTGAACAGCCGAAGCGATGCGGAGACGCTTTCCACACGTCTGCAAAGCATGGCACCCGACCTCAAGATCGGTGTGCATCACGGCTCTCTCGCCGCCGAAACACGCCAGCAGATGGAGGACGAACTGCGAGACGGGACCCTTGCGGGTTTGGTCTGCACGTCCAGTCTGGAACTCGGTATCGACGTTGGCAGTGTTCGGCGAATCGTACAGGTCCACTCGCCCAAATCGGTGGACCGTATGTTGCAGCGCGTGGGCCGAGCCGACCACCGTCTCGGTGGTGTTGGCCGTGGCCATGTCATCTCGTGGGATGTCGACCATTTGCTGGAATCGGCGGTGGTCGCCCAACGCGCCATGAACGGCGACATTGAGCCGGTGGTGTGGCGAAAACGACCGGGCGTCATCGCCGCCAACCAATTGGTGCTCATGGCCCATTGTTTCAAGGCGGTCAGTATTGATGAAGCGACCCGCCTCATCGCCGCCGCACCGCAATTTGAGGGATGGGAACGGCCGGATACCGAGGCGCTCTTGCACGTCCTTGCCGAACGATGGGTGCTCCGTTTCACGCCAAAGCCCGCCGAGTTACCGTGGTACCGGTGGCCAAAAGCGGTCTACACCGAGGCTCGTGAGGCCGCCGCAGCGCGCGGAGAACACCTGCCAGAGGACCTTCCACTGTACTCCACGCCCGATGAAGAGCTTCCCCGCATCTACACCGAACGCACCGTTGATGTTCCCAAGCGGTTCGCCAAGGGCTGGTTTTCAACCGCTGGAAAAACACGCGAGTGGGTTTCCAATCATCTGTCCATGATTCCCGACAAGAAGACGTATCGGGTTCGCGATGCGGTCACACGGCGTAGCCTCGGCAACGTGGACGAAGCCTTTGTTCTCAGCCTCAACGATGCGGGCGAGGACGACGACGGTACGCCTCGTCGTTTCGTTATCGCTGGTCGCACGTGGCTCATCGTCGACGCTGACCCTGAGCAGTCCGAACTGCTCGTCGCTCCGGTCAACGACCACGGGAAAGCCCCGCAGTGGTTGGGTGAACTGCCTCCCGTCCCAGAATCGGTGGCCAGGGACGTCGGTTATCTTCGCCACCTCATCGCTCACGATTTGGGCTTGCTCGATGCACCCGAACCACCGACTTTGGACCCGCTCGCCCTCATTCCTTCCCGTAACACAACACTGGCTG
>JAYYBT010000115.1:0-7384 GCA_036162675.1 Thermoplasmatota archaeon | reverse complement strand
AGTTGGGTGATGCTTGGACGGTCGTGCAATGCAAGGTTGTCAGAGGCTGCTCCTGCACCTTTGACCCAAACGGGCGTATCGGTGAACTTGTGGGCCACGTGGTCCGCAGCAAGCACGACACATGAGGCCCCGTCGGATGTTGGGCAGCAATCGTAGAGTGTGAGCGGGTCGGCGACCATGAAGCCACCCGCTGCCTTTTCGAAGCTGACTTCCTTCTGAATGTGGGCATCAGCGTTCATGGAACCGTGAAGGTGGTTTTTGACACTGACATGAACCAGGTCGTCGTGGGTTGAGTCGAACTCGTGGAAATACCGACGGGCCATCAGGGCGTAGGTGCCCGGAAACGTGAGGCCAGCAAGTCGTTCCCACTCCGTATCTCCTGAAACGCCGAGCCAATACCGCTTTCGCTCGGGCGTCAAGTCGTTCATTTTCTCAATCCCGCCAGCGACCACAACATCAGCCTGGCCGCTCTTGATGGCCATCCAAGCATCGCGGAAGGCAAAACCAGAAGACGCGCAGGCGTTTTCGACTCGGCGAACAGCCACACCGTCCATTCCCGAATGCTCTGTGAGGAGGGCTGCAGTGTTACCAAGTTGTGAGCCGCCGAAGGCCAAGCTTCCGATGAAGGCTTCATCTACTGAAGCAGGGTCAAAATCCCCGTCAACACTAGCAAAGGCCTTGGAAGCGGCTTCAGCCCACATCCCTTTGAGGCCGAGGGCATGATTTCCGTACTTCGTTTGTCCAGCACCGACGACGGCGACATCCACCATGTGTTCGGGCACGGCGACGAGGCATTTCATACCCACGCTCTTCAAACGACAGAGATGAGCGTATTCACAATCCCTCCCCCGTAGGGTTCTTGAACAGGTCGCACCCGCATGGACATCATGCTACGCCAATGCAGAACCCATGGACACTTTTCTGGCACCAACTGCCCTGTGTGCAACGACGAAGGGAAATTCATCATGAGCGACCGAGAAGCAAACTCGCTTGGTCGCATTCTCGCTCTCGTTCTCCGACATGCTCCTGAAAAGTTCAACGTGGACATGGACATCAACGGTTGGGTCAACACCCGAGAACTTTCTGAAGCCATTGGCAACCAACGCCGCCATTATCATTGGTTGCGAGGATGGCACTTTGAGGCGATTGCCAACGCTGATGAAAAAGGTCGATATCAGGTTGAAAACGGCATGATCCGAGCAACATACGGCCACTCCATCGAACTTGACCTTGACCTTCCAACCGATGACATCCCCGAAGTCCTTTACTTCCCTTGCGAGGGTGAAGAAGTCGAAACGCTCCTTGAGTTTGGATTGACGGCAGGCGACCGTAAGAATGTCCACCTGTCCCGTTCCATTCACAACGCCATGGAAGCCGGACACGTGCGCATTGACCGCCCAACCATTTTGGAAATTGACACCGCTCGGGCCATCGCAGATGGCCACACCATCTATCGTGCCGGCACAACCGTGTTCCTGACCGATGAAGTGCCCGGTGAATACCTCTACAAGGTTGACGAAGACGACCCGATGATTCAAGAAATCATTGAACAGTGGGAACGTGAAGAAGAAGAGTGAACATCACTTTTCTGCGCCACACGCAGGACAGAACCCGAGGTCGGGTTCAAACACCGCTTTGCATACTGGGCAGTGGTCCTGACCCGTCATCAGCGCCTCCACCTTCTTTGGGGCAGGGGCCGGCGTCATACCCGATTCGGATTCTACCAATCGAACAGGGTCAATGCCGTGTCGTTGGAGTTCTTCGATTCTGTTCTTGTAGATGATGGCCTCTTGTAGAGCACTTTCCAATTGCCAGAGCCGTTGCTCTCGCTCTTTTGCATCAGCGATGGTGCGAGCCTCTTCAACACACACCTGGAGATGGCGCATGAACGCGTCAACACTTGGTTCCTCGGCCATGCTCTGTATGCGTGAACGGTTCCTCATCAAACCTTGCACAACAAGGTAAGGAAGATGGGCATTCGGAAAAATCAGCGGTAGGCTCATGAAACGCTGCCCTGTGGAAGAATCATGCGTGAGCGCGTGGTCGTCAAATGGGGCGGTGGGCTCATCACGCAAAAGGATGCGATGAAAACCGTACGCCATGATGTTCTTGACAACTTGGCCGAGCAATTGGAGGCGTGTCTGCGCCAGGGTGTTGACGTCGTCCTTGTCCACGGCGCGGGCTCCTTCGGCCACCTCAAGGCCAAAACATACCAACTCGCCGGCGGCAAATCAGATGCTCCCGACCTCCCGAACGACCGCTCGCAAGAGCAAGCCGTGGTCGATGTTCGCAACGACATGTTGGAATTGAACGAGCATGTGCTTTCAGCACTCACAAAGCGTGATATTTCGGCCGTCTCGCTTCCACCCCATCAGTGGGCCAAAAACACGGGACCAACATTTGAAGGTGATTTATCCCTCTTTGAATCAGCTCCACAAGGCATCGTTGTGGTCACCCACGGGGATGTGGTTGATTGCGATGAACCGTTGATGTTTGGCATCCTTTCTGGAGATGATTTGGTATACCGCCTCGCCACCGAGTTAAGCGGGGTTAAACGGCTCGTCTTTGCGATGGGAGGGGTGGAGGGCGTCCTTTCTGAGCCACCAAACGGTGTGGATGATGAGGACAAGCTCATCCAAATTCTTTCCCAAAACGACACCTACAAGGGGGAACATATGGATGCAATGGATGTAACTGGAGGTATTGGGCTGAAGGTACAGCGCGGGTTTCAAACCGCTCAACATGGCATCGAGGTCCTTCTTGTCAGCGGTGAAATGGGTCAGCGCGTAAAGGATGCTTGCCTTGGAAATGATGTCCGCGGCACCACGCTCCGGTCGTCATGACGCGGAGAACTCTTCATGTAGCCTCCGCGACTCCACAAAACCGGTGAAACCATGTCGGGGTACGGAATCAACGATGTCCCGCATGTCGAATTGAACGACGAAGCCAAGGCTTCCTTGGGTGAAGAAAACCCCGATCAAGCCGCCTTGATGGCCGAAGCCGTGATTCATGTTTCGGAGAACGACGTCGTTCTCGGTCCAATTTCAAAACTTGATTCCCACCATAAAGTTGGAGCCTTCCATCGTGCCTTCAGCGTGCTCCTCTTCAACACGAAGGGTGAGATGTTACTCCAACAACGCTCGGCCGACAAAGTAACCTTCCCAAACGTGTGGGCCAATGCCTGCTGCTCACATCCCCTACACAGCATGGATGAACTCGAGGAAAAGGACGCCTTGGGCGTGAAGCGAGCCGCAATTCGCAAATTGGAGCAAGAATTGGGCATTGACCCGTCCACTCTTTCAACCGACGACATGACCTTCATGACCAGAATGCGGTACACTGCACGCATGAATGCTGAGTGGATTGAACGTGAAGTTGACCATGTTTTGGTCATGTGTGCTGATGTGGAATTAAACCCAAAGTCCAACGAGGTGGCGAACATCATGTGGGTCGACCACGAGGCGCTGGAAGCCATGCTCATTGAAGAGCGATCACCCGACCAGGCCATTGCGCCTTGGTTCCGATGCATTGCAGCACGCGTCATGAACAAGGAGTGGTGGGCGAACTACAACAACCCCGAGAAGTTGACGGAACTGGCTGACGACCTGATTCACGACATGGGGGATGTCTCTTACATGTTGCCGGACGCCGAAGGTGCTGATTTGCTGACCTCCATCATGGAGGTGAAGCCACTCATTGAGCAACGCATTGAACTCAGTCTGCGAGCCTCACGCCATGAGCGCCTTGGAAACGCCATGATGCATTTGATTGAAGGCGGTGGGAAGCGCATGCGGGCCACCTTGCCGTGGTTGGTTGCCAAAGCCGTTGGTGACGCCCACGCTGGCCTGTTGGATATCGGTGCAGCCATCGAAACTGTTCACAACTTCACTTTGGTGCACGACGACATCATGGACAACGACGAAATCCGAAGAGGTCGAAATGCCGTGCACGTCGAATACGGTATGCCGACGGCCATCAACGCGGGTGATGCGATGCTCGCTATCGCTTTCGAACGCCTCGTTCAAGCCGAGAATTTGGAACCTGAAGATGTGGCGCCGCTGGTCAACCGCATCGCTTGGATGGTACGACGTGTGAGTGAAGGGCAACAATTGGACATTGAATTTGAGGACCGATTGGAAGTTTCAGAAGACGACTATCTCGAAATGATTGAGGGAAAAACTGCCGTCATGTTCTGGATTTGTGCAGAAATCGGTGCACGAATTTCCGGTGCTGATGAAGAAACGGTCCAACTGATGGCCGATTGGGGTAAAGCCCTGGGCCTTTGTTTCCAACTCATGGACGACGTCATTGATGTCCTCTCTGATTCGGCCACCCTCGGCAAACCTGCTGGTTCAGATATCGCCCAAGGCAAGCGCACGCTCATGATTATTCACGCACTTCGACAACCCGACGGGCCGGTGAAAGAGCGCTTGATGAGCGTCCTTGGAAAGGGTGAGGATGTTTCACCAGATGCCCTTGCTGATGGTTTGGCTGCGCTCTCCGAGTTGGGCTCGGTGGCGTATGCTCGAACGATGGCGGAAGATTTCCACGCAAAAGCCCATGCTTGTCTGGACCGATTAGAAGACTGCCCTGCGATGGTGGCGTTGAGGGAACTCACGGATTTCCAGTTGGCTCGACTTCATTGAGCACTTCGACTTCATCTCCGATTTGGATGGAGCCCGTTGCTTGAACGCTTGCATACCAGCGTGTTTGTCCAGGAAGTTGTTGATGACTCAAGGCTTTGAATCGTCCATCCTGAAAGGATTCACGAATGGTTTTGCAGGGCGGTGCATCCTTCGTGATGGTCAGTTGAACACCACCAACCCGCAATTGAACGCCCACACCCAAAACATTCGGCTCAAGCCCGTCGATGAGGAGGTTTTCGCCCGTTGTTCCCGGTCCGATGGGATGGCCAGCCGCTTGAAGGCGCTCCATGATGTGCACCTCCATCAAACACACAGCTCTCGTAGGCCCCCCATGGTGGCGGGTGTCGTTTTGCTTGTCGCCCACACAGCCATTGGTGTGAACTTCAAGGGTCTGAACGGGATGTTTGGGCACGCCGCCTTCTGGATTGACGTGCAATCCACGGACGATGCCCGCCATGCACGAACCTCAGTCTGCGTAGTAGGACTCGGGGTTGGGCTCGGGCTTGAGGCCCTTGCGTTGACGGATTTCACCGACGACCTTGTCAAACAATTGAGGTGGCAAAATTTCGAAGCCGAGGTTCTCGGTGTTCCACACGGCACGTCCCTGAGAAGCAGCACGGATGTCGTTGGAGAAACCGAAGGTCTCTGCAATTGGGATGATACCAACCACGGTGGTGACGCTGCCTTCTGAAGGCATGTCTTCGATGATTCCACGACGGGTGGTGACTTCACGAGTGACCTGTCCGAGCCAGTCGTTTGGCACCGAGATGAACGCCTTTTGCATGGGTTCGAGGAGAACCGTCTTGGCTCGCATCATGGCACCCTTGATACCGTTTCGAACGGCTGGGATGGTCTGAGCAGGGCCACGGTGAATGGCGTCTTCGTGGAGTTTCGCATCAACCAGTCGGACGTACATGCCTTGAACAGGCTCGTCAGCGACAGGACCCTTGACACAGACTTCATTGAAGGCTTCAATGATGAGTTCACGGGTCTCGTGGAGGTTCTGAATACCCTTGGTGTCGTTGACGAGCACGTTGGTTCCATTGATGGCGTAGATCTTCCGCATGGTGTCCTTGTCCATGCCGTATTCTCCGAACTTGCTCCCGACTTCCTTAGCATCGGAACTACGAACGGGTCCGTCGCCGAGTTCTCCAGAGCGGAGAGCAGCAACGACTTCAGCAGGAAGCGCTTCGATCTCAAAGAAGAAACGGTTGTGGCGGTTAGGCGACTTGCCTTCAAACGCATTACCACGGTTCGAGCCTTGGATACCCTCTCGGTAAACGACGATGGGCGGGCTGACCTTGACCTTGATGTTCTGCTCCTCTTCAATTCGGTACACGGTGATCTCAAGGTGGAGTTCACCCATACCGGCGAGAAGGGCTTCACCGGTCTCTTGGTTGGTTGTCACTTGCAGGGAAGCGTCGGCCTTGGCCAAGGAACGAAGGGCGTCAATGAACTTCGGCAGGTCCTTCATGCTCTTGGGCTCAACAGCGACGGTGACCACAGGGTCGGAGTAGTGGCGGATGGCTTCAAAGGGCGTGAAATCCTTGTCTCGTGAGAGGGTTACACCAGCAGCGGCTGAACGAATACCGGTGACGGCTGCGATGTTTCCGGCCACCACTTTGGGCACCGTGATACGGTCGCCACCGACCATCATGGCCACTTGCTGGACACGCTCAGGCTTTGCAGCGCCGATGGCGTACACGGATTCACCCTGGTTGATAGCACCGGAGTAAACACGGCCGACGGCCACTTCACCAGCGTGAGGGTCCATCCAAATCTTGGTGACCATCATGGCAAGTTCTGCTTCTGGGTCGCAGTTCATCATGGCTTGACCGATGTCGGATTCCAAATCGCCCGTCCAGATGTTGGGGATACGGTACTTCTGGGCCTCAATTGGGCCAGGAAGTTTGGTGACGGCCATGTCGAGCAGGACTTCGTGAACAGGAGCCTTCTGGGCGAGTGTTCGCTGGTCTTCGTTGTTGCAGTACTCGAAAATTTCCTTGAAGGAAATGCCGGACTTGGCCATGTAAGGCACGGTGATACCCCAGTTGTGGTAGGCTGAACCGAAGGCGACGGTTCCGTCTTGAACGGACACTTGCCATGCCTTGCCCATGCCTTCAGGAGCGAATTGCTTGATGAGTTTGTTGACCTTCTTGATGGTCTCTGTGAAACGAGCCATCATGTCTTCGGGCGTGACTTGCAACTCGTTGATGAGGCGGTCCACCTTGTTGATGAACAACACCGGCTTCACCTTCTCCTTCAGAGCTTGGCGAACCACCGTTTCGGTCTGTGGCATTGGCCCTTCAACCGCACAAGCGAGAATGAAACAACCGTCAACAGCACGCATGGCACGGGTGACGTCGCCACCGAAGTCAACGTGACCTGGGGTGTCGATGAGGTTGATGAGGTAGTCCGTGCCTTCAACGGCGTGGACCATCGATGCGGATGCAGCGTTAATGGTGATTCCACGAGCGGATTCTTGCTCGTCAAAGTCGAGGACACGTGCTGCGCCGGCGAGTTCGTTGGACATCATTCCGGCACCTGCGATGAGGTTGTCAGAGAGCGTGGTCTTTCCGTGGTCAATGTGAGCAGCAATGCACAAGTTCCTGATTTGAGGAAGAACGTGCATGACTTCTGTGGCCTTCTTGATGTTGTCTTCTTTGCGTCCCATGGTTACCACCGTGTTCTCGTTGCTTCGCCCACTGAAAAGGGGTTCTTAAGTGCCTCGCAGGAGA
>JAYYBT010000114.1:0-3958 GCA_036162675.1 Thermoplasmatota archaeon | reverse complement strand
GATTGCAGACGGGGCAGAGAAGGTGTTGCTTGGATTACCAACCTCGGTAAAATTCAGGTAAAATTGGGCCGATTGGTTCTTCACGCCGGTGTTGACGACATCGACGTTGAAGTCGTGAACCGTTGGCGACCAAACGACGCTGCTGCCCCCGCCCGAGGGTGTAGGAATGTCATGGTTTGAGACGCTGCTGTTCTGGTAGCGGCTGACGTTGACGATAAGTTGGTCTTCGTTGTTGTTCGTGTTGATGTCCGAAGCAGAGGAAACACGAGCTTTGAGAATCTGGTTGTTGCCAAGCGTTGCATCCCATGAAAACACGGTCACGGCGCTTGATTGGCCAGCACCGATGACCCCGAGGTCCGTGCTGTCCAAAACCACATCACCCGACGAGGCCGTACCTTGGAGAAGCAGCGTAAGCGAGGCTTGCCCTGCGCTCAGGCCGATGTTTTGGACTTGAACACGAACGACGTGCGTGGCATCCTCAACTTCAATGCCTCCACCGAGGTTCATCGAACCGGCGTCATCGAGTGTGAAGGACGTGACCAAGAAATCAGGCGTTGAGCGCCCTTGGTCCGCCACCGCCAACGGCGTCAGGCTGGCCATGAGCATGACCAAGACCAGCGAGACGGGCAGGACCGCTTTAGACAGGGTCGGCACCTCCTCGGTTTGGTTCGGTGAAGCGGTCGATGGTGACCGACTTCCCCTGTCGCTTCCACTGAGCAAGCAGTTGTTGGAGAAGAGCGTCGTGTTCGGAATCGGAGATGCCCAAGCGACGGCGTTCTTCCCAGAGCAAGAGTTGTTCGGTGCGTGTGAGGAGAGCGTCTCGCAAGTATAGCTCAAGGGTGCGACGGTAGGCGTCTCGGTCGGAGATGGCGTACACGATGCCATCGCCTGGGACTTGGTCAGCCCTGTTTTGTATCATGTTGCCAAGCATCAACGCCTCGTCGTAGCTGAGGTGGCGCTTGTCGAGGTCGGTTTGAATGGCGCTTGCAATCTCCTGAAGGGCGTATTTCGTATCGGAACGCTGTATTTTCTTGAAGTGGCGTCGCGCTTTCCGGGACATGCGCGAACCGACCATAACTTCCCCTGTGCTCTGCCAGTTATTCAAAGAATCGGTCGCCGACCCTTGAAATACCCAATGTGGTGCTTCTTTCATTCACTATGCATAAATAGGCCCCTGCGGCCAATTCACAGATGATTTCAACGTAAAATTGTATGATTTTGCAAAGCAATTCCTTTAGTGGCGAGCACCTGACCTCAAATCATGAGCGATTCCGTCCAACTCAGCCCCGGCGATGAAGCACCTGCCTTTGAGGCCGTTGACCAAAACGGCGATTCACACAACTTGAAGCAGTATCTCGACCAAGGAAAGACCGTCATCCTCTATTTTTACCCCAAAGACTCCACCCCCGGCTGCACAACCCAGGCTTGCGACTTCCGAGACAACATGGCTCGGCTCAACTCCGAAGACCACATCGTTCTCGGTGTTTCCAAGGATTCAGGTAAATCCCACCAGCGATTTATTGAGAAGCAAGAACTCAATTTCCCGTTGCTGGTGGATGAAGACCTCGCTCTGCACCACGCCTTTGGAACATGGCGGCTCAAGATGAATTACGGCCGCGAGTACATGGGTTGCGCCCGCTCCACCTTCGTCATCAAACCAGATGGGGCCATCAAGTGGTGCCGATACAACGTGAAGGCCAAAGGCCACGTTGGGATGTTGATGCGAGAACTCGGCCTGGGCGAATGAGGGAGCATGATGGCAGACCTCCCGCTGTCCGGTCAACGCATTGACCTCGAACATGGAGGCGTCGCATGGTGGCCTTGCCACATTGGAAATAACACTGAAATCGGCCCGGAGTGCTCCATTGGGGCGCTTGCGCACATCGGCCAGCGGGTCGTCCTCGGTCGAGGCTGCAAAATCCAAGGCAGCGCCTACATCGCAGATGAGTGCGTGCTGGGCGATGGCGTGTTCATCGGCCCTGCTGCTGTGCTGCTCAACGACAAATTTCCTCCATCGAACGACCGAGGCAAATGGAAACCAGTTCAGGTGGGCGACGGCGCCGTTATCGGCGGAAACGCCACGGTCGTCCCCGGCAATTCCATCGGCGAACGGAGCGTCCTCGCAGCCGGCGCTGTGCTGACCAAAGACCTTCCAGCCAACGAGGTCTGGGGCGGCAATCCGGCCGTGTTCCTCATGACACGGGAGGCCTACGAAGCCCGTAGAGAGGTGGATGCATGACGGACGAGCGGACCGCTGTGGCGTCGTTTTTGAAGAAGTGCAATGACTATGCACGAGATTCAATTCAACGCAAGCAGGAACGGGGCGAGGAAGACGAGATCCCGAAATGGGAAGCCTACATCGAATTCAACGAACACGCCCTCGAGGAAATCGCCAACGGCACCCTCGACCGATGGTTCACGGATTCGCATGAAGCAGCGGCACCTGTTCACCGACTGGGTGTGGAGGACATGGAGCATGTGGAGCGCAGCAGTTGGTTGAACAGCGTCCTTTCCCCGAGGCCAGTGGTGGTTGCGGGAACGTTTGACGAAGCCGGTGAGCGAAACTTTGCTCCGCTCTCATCGGTCATGCAGGTCTCAACCACGCCACCTTATCTCACGGCTTCCTTCTCCATCCACAAGGACAAACGCCCCAGAGACACCCACCACAACCTGCGCCAAGGCTCAACCGTCATCCTCAACGTGATGCCGCCAACGCCCCGAGGCGCCACCATCGTTGATGAGACCGCCACGCCCCTGCCACGTGGAGAGGACGAGGGCCAACTTCTCCCCTTGGAAACGGTCGCCGGACAGCCGCTTCTCCTGCAGGAAGCCGTGGCGGCCATCGAGGCCAGTTTTGTTGAAGAACACGCCCTCCCCGATGCGGTGGCCACCTTGACGGTGCTCAAGGTCGAGGCGGTGTGGTTCTCCACGACAACGATGCCAGCCGGTGGCTTGGACGTGCTCTGTCAACACGGTCGGGACGACATGACACCCTCGCCTCAAGGTTGGACACAACGCGTTGAGAAACACTACGGCTGATGTTGCAGTTGCGCCCAAACCTTGCCCAAACCCTCCTCAAGGGAGGTGCGAGGTGCCCAGCCAAGCGAAGTCAAGGCTGCGGAAATATCGGGAAGGCGGCGTTTCGAATCGCCAGGATAGCCGCCACCAAGCACCATGTCCACCGCCATGGTTCCAACCGTTTTGTTCACGCTCTCTGCGAGAAATCGCATGCTGACTTCTTCGGTCGAGCCGATGTTGAAACTGCGTCCTGCGAGTTTGCCACCGTCAAGGCCCTCGTCAAGAGCACCGGCGAGGTAGAACCCGTCAACGGTGTCATCGATGTAGGTCATGCTTCGCGTTTGGCGACCATCACCGTGGATTTGCATGGGCTGTTGATGAAGAATCGCGTTGAAGAACATGCCAACAACTTGGCCGTAGGCATCGCCGAGCATGGTGGCGCCATAGGCGTTGAACGGGCGCACAATACGAGCGTCCAATCCGTTTCGAACAGCGTGCTGCACCGCAACTTCGTCAAGATATTTGCTCGCGCCGTAGGAAAAACGCTGGTGCTGAGAAGCTGATGGGAACTGGCTGATGTCCTCGTTGCCCAGCGGCATACCTTCGTTTTCGCCAAAGGCTTCTGGCGAAGAGGCCAGCACGAAACGAGACCCCCATTCCTGGGCCTTACGAAGGGCGACCAAGGTGCCGTTGATGTTGACATCGATGACGTCAAGGGCCGCTTCGTCAAACCATTTCGTGCCGTTGATCGCCGCCAAATGGTGGACGAGGTCAACCTCGCCCAGAGCCTGTCTGCAACGCTCAAGGTCATCAGCCACCGTAACGTCGCCCTCGATAACCGTCAGATGAGCGTGGTCAGCGACGGAGCGAAGGTTGGCCATGGAGCCCCGCCAAAAATTATCCAAAACGACGACGCGGTGGCCTTCAGCAAGCAATCGCT
>JAYYBT010000113.1:0-7383 GCA_036162675.1 Thermoplasmatota archaeon | reverse complement strand
ATCAGCCGCATCTCATCATTGGATATCGGCGTACCGCTTCTTGTCTCTGTTCCGTTTTGAATGGCTTCGTAAATGTAAGCGGGCTCGTCTGGGGCGAGTTTGAGCGCACTGGCTAATTTGATGATGAGGCGCTTTTCTTCTCGGGTCAACACACCGTCGGCTAACATGACCTCAACCGTTGAACGAAACACGTCCAACGTTCCAAGTTCAAGCGACGACACGCTTCACCGACGCGCTTCCACTTCTTGAAGAAACCGTTGAGTTCGAAAACCCGATAAATCACCCGTTTTGAGTGCACAGGATTCAAAAAGGCTCGGCATGTGGAATGAACTGTTCACATTCACTTCCCTCGCTTTGCGAGTGGAATGCCACGGACCCGATGACACCCGTCATCGGCCCAACGCACGGTGTTTGTGTGCAAACAAGGAGCGTAAACCATATGGGAAGAAACAACTCAAACCGCGGAGGCGGGAATCAAAACCGCAATGGCGGTGGAAAAGGCAAGGCCATGAAATATGAAATTCGGGCTGATATTAAGGTGAATGGCACCGTCCAACGCAAGGACATCATCGGGGCCATCATGGGCCAAACCGAGGGCTTGCTCGGGGACGAACTCGAACTGCGCAAGTTGCAACGCACGGCGCGTGTTGGACACGTTGACGTTGAAATGGAGACCAAGAACGGCAAGGTGCACGGCACCATTATCATTCCAAGCAGCATGGACAACGTTGAGACGGCAATCATCGCAAGTTCGTTGGAAACCATCGACCGCATCGGTCCCTGCAACGCCATCATCAAGGTCATGCAGATCAGTGACATTCGAGCAACCAAGCGAACAGCGGTGGTTGACCGAGCCAAGGAACTCTTGCTCACGCTGGTGAATTCTGGCGAAGCAGCATCAAAGACCGTTATCGAAGAAGTTCGTTCGGTGTTGACCGTTGGCACAGCCAAGTCCTTCCACGGATTGACCTGTGGGCCGAACGTCGAATCTTCGTCCTCCCTCATCATTGTGGAAGGTCGGAACGATGTTCGAAATCTGCTCAACTGTGGTGTGAAGAACGCCATCAGCGCCGATGGCTCAGGCAACATCAAGCAGGAACTCATTGACCTTGCAAACGGCAAAGAAAGCGTTACGGTGGCCATCGACGGCGACCGTGGCGGCGAAATGCTGTTCATGCAACTTTACGACATGATGAAGGTCGACCACGTCGCTCAAGCGCCGGTCGGTCAAGAGTGGGAATTGCTCCCACAGAAGACCGTCACGATGTGCCTTCAGAAGAAGACGGAAGCTGCCAAGTTCAAGCATCAACTCGACAAGAAAATTGCTGAGGACGACCAAAAGTTCGGTGGCGACAAAGACTGGGACAAGGACATGGACGAGGAATTCTCCCCCGATGAACCAGAATCCGCACCCGCAGACATCCAGGAACTCTTTGACAAGGTGGATGAGATGGGCAAGAACAAAGCCGTCATCCGATTTGCCGACGGTACGTTCTCGGACGAAATTGGCCCGTCCAAACTCGAGGCTGCGTTGACCGAAGCTGAGGAAGCCGAGGCCGTTTTGTTCAACGGCTCGGTGACCGAGAAGGTTCTCAACTACGTGAGTCAGTCTTCGGCCAACACCCTCGTTGGTACCAAGGAAGGCAAAGGGTTCGAAGCATCCGAGGACTTGACCGTCTGGTTTGCTGAAGTTCACCGATAAGTGCCGAACGGTTCACTTATGTTCTTGCGTGGTTAAGGCCACGTCATGGAGGACGATGCGTTCCCCGAGTGGCCTGCCCAAGAGGACGAAGTTTCTGAGAGTACAACCGAGGAAACACCCGAGCAAGAACTCGAGGAGTCCACTGCGGAATCAGTTGAACAGGCCGAGGCGAAAGCGGAACCCACCACGAGCGAGGAATCTACAGATTCTGATACCGATGATACGGACGCTTCGGATGAGGAACGTTCTGACAGTGCTCTCACAGAAGCATGGACGCTCCCCGTTCGAGCTGCACCTATCCTTGCCCTTCAGGGAGAGAAGGTCGTGGAGTTCCCGCTAAGCCAGCATGTGAACGGGTTGGAATCCACGTCGCTTGTCATGGACGACGAACTGATGCGCATTGTTGAGGCCCGGTACGACGCAGATGGCGTTCGGCGGCTCAACGTGCGCATGGCACTTGTGAAGGAACACATTTCTGGATATTCCCACACCCATCTGGATTTGTTTCAGAAATTGCAGGGCGTTTGGTGGGGCTCCATCGGGGTCGGTCTGCTGAGTGGCATTTTAGCCACCACCACCCAAGGGCTGTTGGCTTTGGGAGGCGGCGCTTTTGTTCTGGCCGGCGTTGCGGGTCTCTTGTTGGCCAAGCTCGACCTTCACAGGCTTTCATTCTCGGACCACGGCGGTCGGCACGATTTCTATCTCTCCGGTTGGCGGCAAGAGCCCTACTTGATTCACAACAGCACCGCCCTGCTCGGGCCGGCCTTTGTTGAGTTTTTGCGAACCTCAGACCTTGACACCGAACACATTGATGCGGTCATCGATGCGTTAGGGGCGCCGGCCCAACCCGCCCCTGAACTCCAATCGGCACCTGAGGCACCTGCTCCGGCAGCGTTGCCTGAACCCGCCCCTCCGACAACTCCGGCGCTTCCGCCTCCACCAAGTTCCAGCCCAGCAGCCCCACCCCCAGTCGTGGCGTCAAGCGGACCACCCATCTCCAATCCAGGCCCGGCGTCCCAACCTCTGCCACCTCCACCTGCCCCGGTTCAGCACGCACCACCGCCGCCAACTCTTCCTGCGGCACCTTTGCCAGCACCCCTTCCTCCAGCCCCACTCCCACCACCTTTGGCACCCGCGATGACGAAGAGCAACATTGACGAAGACGCCTTGTGGGACGACCTGAATTGATCAAGCCTTTACGCCGCCAGCGGACGGCAGGTTCACGCTTTGGGCTAATTTTTTGATTTCATTTGAAAGACCAGCCAATTCACTTGGTAGGGGCCAATCGTCCTTCTCCAGTGGTACATGTCGGCCAAGGCCAGGGATGCGTTCCAACGCCGCCCCCAACTCAACCGCATCGGCAAGGAAATCCCCCTTTGCACCGGAATGCCTGGCTTCCAACCGTCGCCGCATCCAGCGCTTGAGTGGAGCGACCAACTGGGCCAACTCCGTCAACATGCGGGCCCGCTCTCCGTCGCTCTTGTTACCTTCCGGGAGGAGCCTGAGGGTTAGACGAAGCAATCGTCCAACTCGAACATCCCGTGGCGTGATATTGACGTGCTGAGCCAAACCTCTTCGGACCTCAGGAAGGGCGTTCATGCCCTGCCGCGCCACCTCATCTGCAAGACCATTCAAGCCTAAGAGAGCAATGAGCTCCCTCAAAGCGTCCAATGCCCGTTGGGTTGCAACCTCGGAAGAAATGACCTCATCAGCCACCGGCTCAACGACAACATTCTCCGTGCTGGCCACACTTGCAGATGGGGCATCAACCTCCGGCTCGATATCTTCTTCCTCAGGTTGGACAATGTCAACAACCTCCTCAATGGATTTTGGTGGCGATGGCGAAACTGGGGGCGGGGTTGTTGCCTCTTGTTTTGCTATTGCCCGTTCCTCGCGTTCCCGCCACCAACGCCAGCGCTCGACAGACCACTTATCGTCTGCAAAGAATTCCTCATCCGACACTCCATCATCGTGCAGGTGCTTTGTGTCTGGGTGCCGCCGCTCTTCCTCCAATGATTTGATCGGGTGTCCCGTGTTGTTGTGCACGGGTTCTACCTCTTCAACATCCGCCGCAAGCTTGTCGTCCATGGCCTCGAGCATGGCTTCATGAGCCTCATCCAGTGCGGAAACGGGCTGAAGAACCGGACGCTCTTCCTGCTCTGGAACGGGAACGAGCGTTGGATGCGTCCGTTCGGGTTGCCAAAGATGAAGACGATATGTTGCATCTTCAACCGGGCGGCTGGCCAGGTGCGTCGTGAAGGAAGGAATGCTACGAGTGAGATGGGCCAGTCGGTGTGGCTGCTTGATGTGCAATTCCATCTCCAACCCCAGTTCGATATCCCGCTCCCAAGGAAGGGCGGACAAACGTCGTCGTAGGACTTCGTGATGCTCCACATGCGGCCGGGCTTCGCTCAGTTCTCTGGCGACCCGTACAGGGTCTTCGTTGACCAATTCCATCCATGCATCAACCGCCCACCCAGACCGCTTGAGCGCTGTTAATTCACGCACCAACGGTGCTTGGATGCGCTTGGCGGCTGCTGAGGATGCACCCTTCTGAATGGACGCCCCGCCGTTTCGCATCAATTCAGCCACATGCTGTTCGAGTTCGCGAAGGCTCATGTCGTGAGTCAGCGTTTCTCGTTCAAGGGAACCGGAACGGCGCATGCTGGCCAATTCTTCTTCCAACATAACGCGATGCCGCTCATTCCTTCGGTTGATTTTCACCACATAGGCTTCCATTTCTTCGAGCACATCGTCCTCAAGTTCCTCAGTGGCCAAAAGGTGGCGGCGCATCCCGATCTCTTCATCCCCGATGAAGGAGGTATCGAGGCCATCGAGAGCGTTCATGATTTCCACTCGTCGGTCCCAGCGATGCCGTTCGGCCGACATTCGCTCCAAAGCATTGAGCGGGTCGTCAAACACGCGTTGTTGCCAGGCCCCGACGGCCAATCCCGCATGTTCGTAGGATTGGAGCAATTCCAACCCGTCAAGCTCAAGTTGTTTCCAAAGGGCGTCCAACTCGTCAACAACGTCTTGCAACCCATCGGTCATCTCAAGATAGCCAACGAGGTCTTTTGATCCTTCAACCCGAGAAGGCCAATAGCGTGCAAATCGTTCCCACCGCCCCACGAGATCAAGATGCCGTTTTACGGATGCTGCGATGGTGTCGTGATTGGCTTCCCACTCCATGAGGTCGCTGGGATGCAGGTCACCTTCGTGAGGAAAGACAATCCCTTGCTGCCTCCATCCTCGTATGCGGTCTGAAAACACCTGCCTTCGTTGTTCAAGGGTTTGGGCAACCTCGTTCACCTCGTTTGAGAGTTCATCCAAGGCTTGTTGGTTCTCTTTATCCAAGAGTTGACTGCAACGCAATTCAAATTCAGCCGCTAAGGCTTCATCAAAGGGCTGAATCATTTGCACCGCATTCAATCGAACCAACTCCTTCTTGGCGTGAAATCCTTGCCACTGTTCGAGTTGGTTGAGCGCCTCCAGTAAGGGTTGATCAACCGTTTCACCGAGTGCATAACCCAAGCCCCGCAAGTGGTCAGCGCCGTTCTGAATCATCTGCCGTTGCCGTTGTTCATCGGCCTCGACAAGTTCCAGATGGCGCAGGAGTTCATCGATGGACAGAGGCGAGCCGAACAGCCGGTGCAGCGGAGCAACGGCGGCATGACTGGAAACATCCAACGCTGCCAAACGTTCGTAGAGCATGGACCACATGTCGCCGTGCCCTTCTCCAAACCACGCCTCCTTCTCCCTGTTCAACGGGGGCTCCCACGGGGCCAGGGAACGAAGCTCGCGTTCAACCTCCAGAAACGTTTCTTCAATGGTGAACGGGTCACTGAGTTGTGATTTGTAGGGTTCAAGTACCTCAAAACCAGGAACCGAATGTTGAGAAAAGGCAGCGATGCGGTCTTCCAGTTCAGAAGCGGTTTCCCGTCGTTCTTCTAACCAGGTCAAACGTTCACGTTGACCCCCTTCATGTTCAGTGAGAAAGGCCTCAATATCGGCACGGTCGAAACCAAAACGAACGAGCGAATCAATTCGCCCACCCTCGGTGTCGTCCGCCCAATCCTCGCCGCTCATCGCTCCTCAATTCTCCCACGGTGACGGGAGGGCTTTCAATATGAGCGGTTCCAAAGGCAAATTTCCCTCGTCTTCTCTACATCTTGCGAATCACGGCTGTTGATTGAGGGGGCCAAAACGAGCCTTTCTTGCATGAAATCTTCCGCAGACCATAAAGGCGCAATGGACCGCTCGTGGTCAATGAGTCTGCTCGCAATCGGTTTAGGTGCCCTTTCCGTGGGGGTTGTAGGAGGCCTTGGTTATTGGATGGTGCAGGCCAATAACAAGATGATTCGCTTGCTTGACATGCAAACGTTGTTGCGTGAATCGCAAGCCACCCACTTCCATCACCTGAACATCGCTACCGAAGGGGTGCTTTCTGACCTCAACACCCTTCAAACCACCCTCGACGCCCTGCGTGCGACCCACCCCGACATTGACGCATCCATGGCCGTACACCAATTCCTGCTGGCCTACGAAACAGAATCTTCGCCTGCCATCGATATTCAGCAAGCCTGTGAAGTCCTGCGGTCGGTGGTTCAACACCAACCGATTGAAGGCGGCGTTTCGGACCATCTTTCCGTCAATCACGCAAGCCTGCTCCGACGTTTGCTGACCGTTTTCGAACATCACCAACTGACCGTTTCTGCGTTGCACATGGACGGCGACACCGCGCATCGATTGGGTTTGGCTGCGTGCTATCTTCAGCGATACGACTGGGCTGAAGGTGCGCTTGGTGTGGCCTACCAACTCTCGCCAGGGCATGCAAGCGTGCTCGAGGGTTTGGAACACATCGCCCGTCTTCGTGGCGATGATGCCTTGTATCGTCATTGGCTTGAAGCACGGATGAAACTCACACCGGACGACCCCGACCTCCTCCGCTCCCATGCACACCTCCTTGCATCGATGGGTGATGAAGAAGCCGAACATGCTGTTCGTCGCCTTGAAGCGCTCGGCGTTGACACCGCAGCCGACCGCTCTCTTCTCTCCGGGCTGCGAGCACGTGCTGGAGCAAGAACCGAAGCCATCGAAGCCATTCTGCAAGCCTTGGAAGAGGACCCGAGCCGGTCGGCCGATTGGCTCCACTACGCTCAGTTATTGGAGGACGAAGGCGAGCGAGAATTGGCGCTTGAGGCCAACGAACGTTGCTTGACCCTCGACCGACAGAACGGCGAAGCATGGGCTCTCAAGGCCCGTCTTCTCGCCGATAAACAAGGCCATGCCCGAGAGGCCCTGAAAGCCGCCACACACGCCGTGGCCTTGGAGGCCGGTGGCGTGGACGCCATCTTCCTCAAGTCAGAATTACTCGAACTTGAAGGGTCGATGGTCGCCGCCGAAGAAACCCTTCTCAAAGCGCTTGAGGCTCAACCGTACAACGGGGAATTGCGTGCTCGTATTGCAGGCCGATACCTGCTCCAGCACCGAATTGATACCGCCTCTGATTTGCTTTCAGCCACACCCGATGGTATTGACCACGCCTTGTTGCACACCGTAGAAGGCCGCCTGCACCTTGCACATGCCGACCGCTTGCGAGACGGCACGGGGTTGACCGATGAGAATTTGCTTGAAGCAGCGCTGGGCGCGTTCAACGGGGCTTTGTCCCTCAACCGAGAACT
>JAYYBT010000112.1:0-4031 GCA_036162675.1 Thermoplasmatota archaeon | reverse complement strand
GGTCCAATCGCAGTCGGCTTGACCGCAAATACAACCGCTGTTGAACCACTCGGGGTGAGCGTCGTGGTATTCGTGGTCCTCATGAACGTGATTCACCACGAAATCCATCATCACGCGAATGCCTGCATCGTGCGCAGCGTCAATCATCGCTTCGAGTTCCTCGGGCGTTCCCAAACGCGGGTCCACACCTCGTGCTTCAACCGGCCAATAACCGTGGAAGGCGGCCACGTCGTGCACACCATCGGCGGCTTTTCCCGTGCCGTTGGCCGCCGTGTTGAACGGTGTGAGCCACAGAGCGTTCACACCGAGGTCAGCAAAATAGCCGGATTGAATCATGGAGGTAACACCGGCAAAGTCTCCACCCTGCCAATCTGCACCTTGGGCGGCACCGGTGGCTACGCCATCGTTGCTCTGGTTGCCGTTAACAAAACGGTCGGTCATAACCATGTATATCAGAGCATCTTCCCAAACAAAGGAGGCGTGAGGCCCACGCCAAAAGGGCACCAAGAGGTCATAGGCGACATGGCCTTCCACATCGTGTCCCTCAATGAGCAGACTGTGCTTGCCATCGCTCAACCCAGTCAAATCAAGCGTCCAGGTCAAGGAAGCAGCATCCCAGGTCGCACCGCTCAGGGCAGTGGGTGTACCATCGGGTCCTGCCAGTGATGAGCCGGGATGATAGACAACATGCAATTCATCACCCGTGATGGAGGCCGAATAATGGGGACGGGTGTGGTCGTTGACCCGAAGAAGCGAGTTCTCAATCTCATCGCAATACACGCGCTCGGGGTTGCTCGGGTCAAAGATGAAGGCGTCGTCAACGACGAATTTGTAGCAATACAGCCCTTCATCCAATTCAACATCAACCGACCACACGCCATTGCTCTGGGTCATGTTCAACCTTGTATCCCAGTCCCACTCGCCGACCAATTGGACGGTCTGCCCCGGCCCGTTGTACGTCAGCGTGGTGGCCGTTGAGGAGCGGCCTTCATCTGCGCTGACGTCGTTGGCAAGCAAGGGTGTAGCGACCACAGCAACAAGAACAACCACGATGAAAAGAGCCGTTCGTTGCATATTCAAGCCTCCTTCTGAGCGTCAGCCTGTGGACGCAAGAGGGTGTTGGCCGTGTCCACCAAATCATCGAGGTGGCGACACAGGAAGGATTGGACAAATTCGTTCGCAGGTTGCTGGTAGGCCTCGAGCGGTGGAGCGTGTTGTTGAAGCACGCCACGGTCGAGAATCGCTACGCGGTCAGCGAGGGTCATCGCTTCAATTTGGTCGTGCGTGACGTAGATGGTCGTAGTTCCCAGTTCATCGTGAAGACGGCGTATCTCTTGCCGCATTTGATGTCGAAGTTCAGCGTCCAAATTGGAGAGTGGTTCGTCCATGAGCAGGACCTTTGGCCGTCGAATCAAGGCACGGCCGAGCGCAACGCGCTGGCGCTGACCGCCGCTGAGTTCCTTCGGTTTCTTGTCCAGGTGTTCGTCAAGCTCGAGCATCATCGCCGCCTCCTTGACCCTGGAGGCCATTTCAGCATCAGAAAGCCGGTCTTTTCCTTTGACCATGCGAAGGCCAAATGTCAGGTTGTCCCGAACCGTCATGTGTGGATAGAGGGCGTAGGATTGGAACACCATGCCCAAACCTCGGGCGCCGGCTGGGAGATGGTTGACGGTTACGTCATCGATGCTGATTTCACCTTCAGTGACCTCTTCCAGTCCCGCAAGCATGCGGAGCGTCGTGGATTTTCCACAACCCGAAGGGCCGAGCAGGACAAGGAATTCACCATCATTGACCTCTAAATTCAAACCCTTGACCGCTTCAAATCCATCTTCATAGCGTTTTGATACGTTTCCAAATTTCACACTTACCATGCTCTCACCCCTTGACGCCTCCAGCGGAAAGTCCCTCGATGAGGAACTTCTGGAAAAACAGGAACAGCAACGCTACAGGCAGGCTGACCAGCAGGCTGGCGGCAGCAAAATCACCCCAGGCCTGCCCGGTGCTGGAAATCATGGACGCGAGGCCCACGGGTAAGGTGTACATATCGTTGGACGTGTTAAACGTCAGCGCAAGGAGGAACTCGTTCCACGCCGCCAAGAAACTGAACAGCGCCGTCACGGCCACCGCAGGAAGAGAAAGCGGCAGGACGACCTTGGTGAAGACCTGAAATTGGGTGCAACCGTCCAGCAGGGCGGCTTCTTCCAACTCCCGTGGGACGGTGTCAAAGAAACCCTTGAGCATCCAAACGCACAACGGAAGGGCCGTCACACAATAGGCCAAAATGAGGCCGAGATGGGAGTTCAACAATCCGAGCGTTTTCATGACGAGGAAGTACGGAACGAGGATGATGATGCCGGGGAACATCTGAACCAGCAAGAAGGCAAACATCGAGACGTCTCGTCCGGTGAACTTGTATCGGCTGAAGGCGTATCCTGCAGGGATGGCCACGGCCAAACCCATCAGGGTGGTACCGACGCTGACGATGAGGGAATTGCGCATCCAGGTCCAAAAGGCGTCGCTTCCGAGCATGTTGGCGAAGTGCTCTCCGGTGTAAGGCCCGCCAAGGGTGCCGCCCAAAGCGTTGCCCGGCGAGAGCGCAATATCAAGAATCCAAACAAGGGGCAACAAGGTCAGGACGACGAAGTGCAAGAGAACAAGATGGGCTCCAATGGAGCGAAGCCGGGGCTCGTAGCGTTGATTTCTCGCAAGACCGTACTCAATGGCTTCAAGCGACATTCGTCGGGTGGACCACGCAGAGACGGGACGACTTGACACCCACATCAGGGTAAAGGCACCCGGCCCCACCAGCCAGCCTTGCATCCAAATGTCGAAACCCGTGGCTGGAGAGGACAACAAGCGTACAAGGCCGATGAGCAGCAGGCAACCCCCGAGCACCAGCGCAGTGTTTCGCCTCGAGGGGTTGGCTTCCTCGGGAAGCGTGTTGACCAACACCCCGATGACCACCACACCAAGAACACCCAACAGCGCATTGGATTGGGTACCTCGCAGGAGGTCGACCGCCAGGAGGACGATGTTCACGACGAAGCTGACCAACAACCATCGTTGGAGGGTGCTGACCTCAACGGGCGTATACCATTGGCGCACGGTGGACTCGGAGATCATGCAGCGGCCTCCGTTGCTTGTGTGCGTTTCATGTAGGTCCACGAAAAGGCGACCAGCATCATGAAGATGACCACAGACCATGCGGCAGCAACACCGTATGCGCCATCCCTGAAGGCCACATCGTAGACGTAGGTGATGAGAATATCCGTTTGTCCGGGCTCACCGAAATACAGGTCCGGACCGCCATCAGTGAGCAAGTAAATGACGTTGAACATGTTGAACGTCCAAATAAATCCAAGCAGAGAAAGGGGCACGAGGGCGCTCTTCAAATTCGGGAGCGTCAGGTGTCTGAAGGTGTCCCAAGCACCAACGCCATCGAGTTGAGCAGCCTCGTACATCTCGCGAGGAAGGGCCTGAAGGGCACCGCTCAAGGACATCATCATGAACGGCACACCGAGCCAGATGTTCACGAAAATCACAACGATTTGGGCACCCGTTGGCTCGGCGAGGAAGTGGAGATTGGTCCCCAAGACGGCGTTGACCAAACCTTCGGGTTGGAACATACCCTTCCAAACGAGCACGGAAATGTAGGAGGGAATCGCCCACGGAAGAAGAAGAACCGTGCGATACGCGGTCTTTCCACGGATGTTGGCGTACTGAAGAACCATCGCCAAGAACAATCCCAAACCAATGTGGGCTGCGACGTTCACCACCGTCCACACCAGCGTAAACAAGGTGACACGAAGGAAGCCCGAAGCCGTGAAGACCTCAATGAAATTCGCCAAGCCGATGAAGGCCTGGTCGCCAAGTCGGGTTGCATCGGCGTCGGTAAAGGCGAGCCAAATTCCATACAACACCGGATAGAAGGTGAGGATGGCGAGGGCAAACATCGCTGGTGCGATGTAGAAATGCGCTGACCTCCCGTGAAGACGACCGGCTCGCACATCCATGGCTCGACCGTACCCCAG
>JAYYBT010000111.1:0-12851 GCA_036162675.1 Thermoplasmatota archaeon | reverse complement strand
TACACCAGCCGGGTATGTTGACCGGGATTTGTTGGCCTATTGGGAGGCCAAAGACCCCATCCCAACCCACCGTGCGCTGTTGATTGACATGGGTGTAGAAGAAGAGCTGCTTGAAGCGATGGAAGCAGAAGAGCTTGAGGGCGTTGAAGCGGCGAGAAATGAATTGCTTGGCATGGCGTGGCCCGAACCTGAAACGGTCACCAAAGGCGTTACAACCCTGCACGATGCCGACACGCACGGCGACCACTTGATGCGGTATTCCGGACAGCAGGCCCCACCCGGTGTCGATGCACCATTGGATGTTGGTGAACGTGCTTGGGCTTACGCCGAAAAGGGTGGTTGGACCTATGCAAGGGCCATTCAGCAAGCCATGGCGGACATTGCGACCATGCACGGTGATGATTGCGTCTTCATCGGGGAAGACATGGAAGTCGCCGGTGCGTTTGGGATGAACATGGCCCTGAAGAACGCCGGCCACACGGACAAACTCATCGACATGCCGTTGTGCGAAGCCATCATCGTCCACACCGGCGTTGGTGCTGCCCTATCGGGCATGAAGCCCATGGTCGAGATTCAATTTGGTGGCTTCGCAGCCCTCGGATTCAACGCCTTGGTGAACAACGCGGCCATGCTTCGTTGGCGCTGGGGAGCAGACTGTCCCATGACGGTCCGCATTCCGCTTGGCGCTCGCACCCGTTCGGGGCCGTTCCATGCGAACATGATCGAAGCCTGGTTTGCCAACGACCCAGGTTTGGTGGTGATGGCGCCAGGAACGCCCCAAGACGCCTATGACCTGCTGATGGAAGGGGCTCAACTGCCCGACCCGGTTCTCATGTTGGAACACATTGGCCTCTACGGTTTGCGTGGCGGACTGACGGGCTGGGGCATGAACATCAACCAAACCGTTGACACGGAGACGGTGAACACCCACATTGAGAAGGGTGAGCGCTACAAAATCGGCCGTGCCGAGGTGATTCGAGGCGGTCGCGATATCACGCTGGTGACGTGGGGAGCCATGGTTCACATTGCCCTCCAAGCAGCGGACCTTTTGGCAGCGGAAGACATCGAAGTGGAAGTGGTTGACCTGCGCACCCTCCTTCCGTTTGATGCCGAAACATGCATTGCTTCCGTGCAACGAACCGGGCGCTTGGTGGTCCTTCAGGAAGGCCAATGGGCCGGTGGACTTGGCCACACCATTCAGTCCCGTATCATGGAGGATTGTTTCTATGAGTTGGAATCAGCGCCTTCGGTTATCGGGGCTCTTGACACGCCCGTGCCGTTTGCCCCACCTCTTGAGAATCACACCATCCCTTCGTTGGAGCACGTCGCCGCTATGCTTCGTGCATCAGTCGGTGCTTGACCCGTCGGGAAAGAACCGGTGTTTGAGGTCGCACGCCAGCCATGCGCCAAGGGTGGTTGATGCGACATAGAAGGGCAACGTCGCCCACATGCCGTTCAAGAGGTTGGGCCCCAAGGTGCGAGCGGGGTTCATGCTCGCGCCGGTCAACGGTCCTGCGATGAAGGCAAGGAGTGCCACGGTACCGCCAACCCACAGCGCAATCATCATCCTTGAGGATGAACGTTGAACGATGAGCAGGATGCTGGTCATCAGCGCGGCCGTGATGGCGACCTCGATACCAAACCCTTCCACCAGCGAGACCGAGGGCGCAAGCGAAGTTGGGGCGGCCCCGCTGACGATGAGCGCACCTGCGATGCCACCCGTGCATTGAGCGACGACGTAGGTGGGGAGCAATCGGCCTTCCAACTGCCCGTCTCTCCAAAAAGCGATGCTAACGGCGGGGTTGATGTGGGCGCCACTCAGCGGTCCAAAGGCGATGATGGCGAGGGTTACGGCGACACCAAACGTCAGCGACACGATGCCGTGGCTGGCGCCAAGCGCAACGCTTCCACAGCCTGCAGCGACCATGAAGGCCGTGCCGAAGAACTCGCCAGCGAATTCCCGGCGCATGGTGCTTGGCTGTCCTCGGCGGTTCAAAGCCTTCGCCAAGAACGAAGCCGCGGTCATTTAACGAGGTAACCGTCAAGAAGTGGAGGCGAGTCCACAAGCCATGGGTGAGGAGGCCGCCGCCAAAGAAACCGGCATTCCTCAGTTGGTGTTCAGCAACACCTTGGTTCTCAACGGCGCTCTGTTTCTGGGAATTTTGGCTCTCCATTCCATTGTTGAGGATTCTGCCATCAACAACAACTGGCTGTCTTTTGCCCTGCTCGCCATGGCGCTGGCCTTGCTCATCAAGTCGGCTGATGTGTTCATTGAAGGGGCCAAAGGTTTGGCTTACCGTGCGGGTTTGCCAGAGGTGGTCATTGGCTTAACCATCGTCTCCATCGGAACATCGCTTCCCGAAATTTTAGTCACATCCACGGCAGCAGCCGACATCCCCACAAATCCTGAAATCGGAGATTTGGCCATCGGTGGTATTTACGGCTCAATTTTGGTTCAAATCACCCTTATTCTTGGCGTGGTTGTTGCCTTCCGCGGCGTGAAGGTCCGGCCGTCGTGGTTGAAGCGAGACGGTTTCATCATGTTCGCCTCCATCGGTTTGGTGACCCTCTTCCTGTTCACCGGGGAGGGGTTGAGCCGAATTGAGGGCGCCTTGCTGATGTCGTTGTACATCGCTTACATCTACTGGTTACTTTCTCACAGGGACGAAATCCTCGAGGAAGAATTGAGCGGAGGCGAGCAGGTCGAACGAAAGGTCACCCGAACAACAGCATCCTACGCCTTCATGGTGACCAGCGGCTTGCTGTTGGCCTTGTTCGCGGCGCACCATCTTGTGAACGTGGCCAGCGATATGGCCTACGCCTTCAACGTCCCCCACGCCGTCATCGGCACAACGGTCTCCGGCCTTGGGACCTCGTTACCCGAATTGACCATCGCCTTCCTCGCCGCCAAGCGCAGTCAGGGCGTGGCCATCGGCACCCTCATCGGTTCAAACATCACCGACCCGCTGCTCTCCATCGGCTTTGCCGCTGTGGTCCACCCGCTCGCCCTGACCTCAGCAAGTTTTGCTTTGACCGCCTACGTCATCATCCCTGCGACCTTTATTGGAACGGGCGTTGCCCTCTTGATGATGCGCTCGGAGTACGAATTCAAGCGATGGGAAGGCGTCATTCTCATCCTAATTTACATGATTTTCTTGGCCGCCCTTGCTGCAGAGCACCAAGGCTATCTTGTCCTTTGACCTCCTGATGTCGAGGTGTCTTAACTAATCGCTCTTAAGGGAGCGACGCTTCGCAGGAACATGGTGGACTTCCAACTCGACGAGATGCAAGCCATGTTGAAAGAACTCGCTCACGAGTTTGCTCAAGATGAAATCCGTCCCAACGCTGAACACTGGGATGAAACGGCGCATTACCCGAAGGAAACCATCCAGGCCGCTCACGAGATGGGCCTGCTAAACCTCCACATCCCCGAAGCCTACGGCGGAGCCGGACTGGGCTCGTTTGAGGAAGTCCTCGTGAACGAAGAGCTCGCTTGGGGCGACCCCGGATTTGCCACGGCGGCCTACGCCACAGCCCTTGCCAGCGCCCCCATTATCACCGGTGCCACGGAAGAGCAGAAGGAGCATTGGTTGCGGAAAATCGCCGAAGAGGGGGCGCTCGCCTCCTACGCTGTAACCGAACCCGGTGCAGGTTCGGATGTGGCTGCTTGCAAAACAACCGCTATCAAAGACGGCGATGAATACGTCATCAACGGCTCAAAGATGTGGATCACCGGTGCAGGCTATGCTGACTTTTTCTTCGTCCTCGCCAAAACCGATCCTGAGGCCGGCTATCGAGGCATGTCCGGCTTCGTCGTCGAGAAGGACACGCCGGGCTTTTCGCTGGGTAAAAAAGAAACGAACATGGGTCAGCGTTGTTCGGATACACGTTCCATTTCCTTTGATGATGTCCGGGTACCTGCGGACCATTTGATTGGAGGCTCTGAATCCGGCGGATGGATGAACGCCATGAAGGCCTTCGATATGAGTCGGCCCAACATCGCAGCCCACGCAACGGGTTTGGCTCGTGCAGCCTACGAGCACGCTCTTCAATACGCCAATGAGCGCCAAACCTTTGGTAAACCGCTCCACCAACACCAGGCCATTCAATTCATGCTGGCCGACATGAAAACCAACATCGAAGCAGCACGCATGTTGACTTGGAAATCCGCTGCAGAATTTGATGCAGGTGTGCGCAACACCGAATCCGCCGCTCACGCCAAGCGATTTTCCGCTGACATGGCCATGCAGGTGGCCACGGACGCTGTCCAAATTTACGGGGGCTACGGGTATTCTGAGGAGTACCCCGTTGCACGCTTGATGCGTGGAGCAAAGGTCATGCAGATTTACGAGGGTTCGTCCCAAGTTCAACGCATGATCATCGGTCGAGAAATCACCAAGGGTCTTTGATCAGCGACGCCCCTTGCGGAGGTTATCCTCCAGTTGCCAAATGCGGTCCTCATCGTGATGCCAGGGTTCTTCCACATTGCTCACGGCCTTCTCCTCCTGCCGCTCCATCCACGAATCGAGTTGCTTGTTCTCAATCTCGAGTGCAAGATACTCGAAATGCAGAGGATCAAACACCTCTAAACCAGGCCAGTCCGGATCCATGTCTTCGACGAAGTCGTACTCTTCGATGTCGTGCTCATCGTATTCATCCATGTAGACGTCATCTTCCATGACCACGCCTTCCTCACTGAACTGGTAGACCTCCTTGAGCGCGTTTCTCGGGGAGACGATGAATTGAGCCAGCAGGGGAATACGCATCGCCGTCGTTTTGTCGTTTTGGAGCGCCAAAGCCAACGCCGCTACCTGGTCACCGATGGGCAAACCTCTCGATTCCGAGCGGGGATTGATGCACAACGACACGGCGAACGGATTTCGTTCAATGATGTCGCTTTTCCACGCCGCAGCATGAATGTCAATGTTCCAATGCACTTCTTTCACTTCTCGGTAATCCCCGTCGATTTCGATGTAATCCTCAATGTAGGTCACTCTGGTGTTGATGGAGTACCAACGCCTTGAAGCGCCCTGGACGGTGATGGCTGGAAGGGATTGAACGTTTTCTTTGAGTTCCATTTTCGGTGAACCTGCTACAATTCCCTGAAGAAATTCAATCGAGCGCTCATAGGCATCTCGATTGGACTTCAGCCAGTGCCCCGGTGGCTTCCATGTGACCATAGGGGGTTGACAGTTCAAGTGTATATCAAGTTCAAAACAACGCAAACCCAAAGGGGAGAGCGCCTTCCTTTCAACCATGAACACCGAGGAGGTACCGGCCGTGCTGCTCGCAGCGGGCTTGAGCCGCCGTCTCGGTCGTCCAAAGGCCTTGGTTTCAGTGAACGGCCGCACGCTCGTTGAATGGGCGCACGAGCGGCTTCTCGCAGCGAACTGCACCCCTGTTGTGGTGGTGAACACCGACATTGAATCCGAAATTAAGGCGCTGTTGCCAAACGCCCACATCGTTGTGAACCCTCAACCGGACTTGGGTCGGACGGGCTCCCTTCAACTCGGCCTGCGCACCGTCGTTGAGGTCCTCGGCTACGACATTCAGCGTCTGGTGATGGTTCCCGTTGACCGGCCGTGCTGGAATGTACCCCTTCTGAAGGCCCTTCTTGACCATGAAGGCAACGTCGCTCCTGCACATGATGGCCGAAGGGGCCACCCTGTGGTGTTGGACGGCGATGGTCTAGCGGCCGTGAGCCAAGCGCAACAGGACACGCCGCTGCGCGACCTCGTGCACTTCGCCCCAGTCTCTGTTTTCGCACCTTGGCTCAACATGAACATCGATACGTCCGAAGATGTTGAGCAATTGATGGCTGAAGGCGAGCACCTTTCCTCCTGTTTTTCTGAAAGCGAAGGGATATGAGGGCGTCCCGCTGAGGACCCACCATGACCGCTCATGTCCTCCAATGGGTTTTGAGCGAACTCTCCCGTCAACGCAAGGTCGTGATGGCCACGGTGTTGAACACCTCTGGAAGCGTGCCGGGAAAGACCGGTGCCCGTCTTGCCATGTCGTCGTTCGAGGAAGCATGGACGGGCACGGTGGGCGGCGCTGGTCTTGAACACAAGGTGCTGGAACGCTGCCGAGGGCTTCTTCTTGAAGCGCATCAACCCTTTGCGGAGGTGTTGACGTTTGGCTTGAACAAAGGTGCGAAGGGCTATGAGGTAACACCGCTTGATTCATTGTGCGGCGGTCGGGTGTCGATCGCCATCGAGGTGATGATTCCTATGCCACACGTTCACATCATGGGCGGCGGTCATTGCGGTGAGGCCTTGGCCACCACACTTCACGGGTTGGGTTGGGCGTATTCCGTCCACGACACTCGTGATGAATACGCTTCTATAGAAAAATACCCGCATGCCATTGAGCGTTCCTCGGCCGCAATTACCGAATGGTTGAGCGGGGAATCCGCCGAATCACTTGGTCGGTTTTCTGATGTGCTCCTTCTGGGCCATGACTGGTCCGAAGACCAAGAACGATTGCTGGGGCTGCTCCACCTCTTGAACACCCCCGATGCGGTGTTGGACGGCGTGAACGCACCGCGCCTTGGTGTCATCGGGAGTCGCTCAAAATGGCAGGCATTTGAGAAAACTTGCCTTGGCGAGGGACTGCCTCAATCGCTCTTGGACCAGGTCATTTGCCCGATTGGACTCAACATTGGTGCTCAATCACCAGAAGAGATTGCGGTGGCGGTGGTCGCTCAAATCATGTCGCTTCACAAAGGGGTTGACCCCAACGACGCCACGTGGCGTCAAGATTGAGGGATGAAGACCTGCTCTCGGAAGTACTTCAACTCCTCAATGGATTCAAGAATGTCATCAAGGGCAAGGTGGGCACCCTTCTTAGGGAATCGTGGAATGTCGGTGTACCAGCGCCTGCTCAATTCCTTGACCGTGGAGACATCGATCATTCTGTAGTGAAGGAAATCCAATAATTCTGGCATTTCCTTGTCGAGGAATTGCCGGTCGTTCCAAACGCTGTTGCCGCAAAGGGGGGCCTTGTTTTCATCCACCCATTCGCGGAGGAAAGCGAGGGTGGCTTGTTCGGCTTCTTCTGCACTGACACCCTCCTTGCGGATTCTATCCACCAAGCCACTGCGGTGGTGGTGGGTGGTGTTCCATTCGTCCATGCCCTCAATGAGGGATTCTGGAACGCTGATGGCAAGGTTTGGACCTGTGGCGAGGACGTTCAACTCACTGTCCGTGACGACGGTGGCGATTTCGATGATCGATTCTCGTGAAACGTCAAGACCTGTCATCTCAAGGTCAATCCAGACCATGCGTTGCTCTCGCTTGTCCATGCCTTACCGGCAAAGGCGGCGGGTCTTGATTCTTCGCCGAAGCACGAGCGACTCACGCGTTTGAGTTGTCTGTCTCAAACGTCAGCATAATTTGGCCGTTTGGCCCGAAAGCGACGACTGGAACATAGCCCTCGTGCGGCGTTTGTTCAAGCGAACTGAGAATGTTCTGAACGGCATCCTTTGGTAGGCGCAGGGCGAAGCCTTCGCCGGTGTCCAAGAGGCCACTGTGGGCTTTCTTCGGCTTGGGGGCTTGAACAGGCTTCGTTTCCTCGACCTTTTCCTCAACGACTGGTTCGGGGGCCGTCTCTTCTTCCTCATCCTCAGCATCATCATCAACAAGGTCAATCTCGAGGTCGTCCTCCTCCTCCACGGCTTCATCAAGCACTTCAAGGTCAGCATCGTCCTCTTCTTCCTCAAGATCCAACGCAGTCAGTTCAGCTTCCAATTCGTCTTCTTCTTCGTCATCAACCTCTTCGTCCAAATCGACCATGGCGGGGATGTTCTTCGGGCCGTCGTCGGTTGAACCTAGGTCTTGATGTTCAGCCATTTCATAGATGCCGTCTTCTTCGTTCATACGTTGCATGAACAAGAAGGAGAACCCGAGGGCGACCATGCCCGTCAGAACAATACCGATGGCGTTGTAGATTTCGCTGTCAAGCGAATTTGCGAACAAGAAGGCGGTGAGGATAGAACCGTAGCCTCCCACGCCTCGACGCCATCGAGCGTCGGCTTCATCGCTGAACCCTTGAATGCCGATAACAACCAGATAAACCGTGGTCAGCAAGTAGGCAATGGACTCCAAGTTGACACTGTCAAAAGCAACGAACAAACCGATGATGGTGTAGAGTGCGCCGCTGACGCCCAAGCGGTCCATGAAGGCAAAGAAGGACTCGTCGGAATCCCACTTCAACGCCTTGTAGTCGTAGACCATGTCGTCCCTCGCAGAGAGGAGCGAGAGCAGGAGGCCTTGGACGGCGAGGGTCATTCCGGTGATGGTTTGACGTTGGTCATCCGTGCCGACCTCGGCTTGGACCAGTAAGTTGACGACGCTGAACGTCAAGAGAATTGGCAGCGCGATGATGCTGTTCGGTCGACCGTCCTTGAGGGCGGAACGTGCCAAGAGGACCAGGCCAATCACGGGGCCGATACCAAAGAACACAGAGTAGCCACCAACATAGCCCAAGGCGCCGAGTTGCAGCGAAAGAGAGGCCGTCGAATCGGCGAGGTTGATGTCTTCCTCGGTGGTTGGAGGTTCTCGGAATAAAACTCCTCGTTGGTGCATGATGGCCATTGCGCTACCGGTCAATCCCGTGATCATCCCGCTCCAGCCAATGGCATCCGCTTCGGTAATCGGCTGGAAGGTTTCACTGAGCGAGAACCCGATGTAAAGCGAAACAAAGAGTGCTCCGAGCATGTAAGGGAAGGTTTGGCTGTTGTTGGTGTACCAGAAGTAAGGCAGCAACACGAAACAGGCCAAGGTCGGCAGCCAGTAACCGTCGGGTATGGCGCTGAACAAGGCGATGGCCAGCCAAATCCCCATGATGAACATGGTGAAACTCGATTCCAATTCATCGTCTTCAGAAGTGTAAAGTCGGGACAAACCAAAGAGCATTTGTGTACCAATGATCAATCCGATGAAGGCAGGGAACGGTCCTGCATGGTCGTCCAAGAGGTATGTTCGCACGCTATCGGGAGCGCTCTCCAGCATCGTGTTGAACAAGCCGTGCGAATACCACCCGTTGCCCAAGAACACCAACACCAAGGGCATCATGGAAAGCAAGAGGTAGAACTTGAACTGGACAACACGCATCGTCACCAACAGCAGAATCGGCAACAGGAGCAGGCCACCAGATGTATCGAGCATGGCCAGCAGGAGGAGCATGACATAGGCGACGCCATCGCTCATTCGGTCCAACTCGTTCGTGTCAATTCCACGCCGAGCGATGACGGTGTTGACGATGATGGGGGCGCTGACGAGAATCAGGTCCAACAGCACGTTTGACATTTGGATGTCCGCCGACGTGCCCCAGACATTGTCTCCCAGCGCAAGGGAAAGAGGTGCTGCAATCAGGAGCAGGAGCGTGACGGCCGTGGCCCGAGTTGCCGAGCTGATGCTGGCCATGGCGAGCACTTCTCGGATGAGCATACCAACAGGGATGACCATGAGCAGAACGAGGGCGGGTTGGTCGGACCAAGTGGAGGCGTTGACGTCGCTTACGGAGAAGGTGAACATCATCAATGAAGAGAGGAGGCTGAACCGAGCCAAAGGCGTAAGCTCACCATCCTCAATGAGTGCATCGAGGTCTTTTTCCTTGGGGTCCTGAATTTCCCAAACATTCGTTTCGGGGTTGTAAATGAGTTCATCTTGGTTGCCGATGCCGAACCAGTGATAGATGGAGCCCACATCAAGTTCCTTACCGGCTGCTTTTGCTGCGAGGAAGTACAGCACCAGACTCACCACGAAGAATTGAGGGCGGAGCCCCATCACGATGATATCATCGAAGGCAGAACTCGGTGGGAGTTTGAGGTTGTCCAAGGCGGCGAGAAGCAAAACGGTGACCGAGGTAAATGCGAGTGCGAGCGTGATGTCTTTGCGTTGCTTCATGTTTGGCGAAGGGTACTGGAGCATCATGCTGTAGCTCATGAAGGTCATGTACGCCACCAAGAGCCAAGGCAAGAACCACTCGGGGTCCAACACGGCCCTGGACAACACGACGGAGCCAAGCATCGCCAAACTGGTGCTCGTCTGGATTTTTCCAGTCCTTCGCCCGGCCTCGGAGACGGCGACCAAGAAGATGGGGAGCAACACGTGAAGCCATGTTCCACCGTACGTATCTTGGGCGGTCAAATCTGCAGAGATGCCCATCCAGTCGGTGATGAGGTACGAGCCACTGAAGGCGAGGATGGTGATGTTGATGACCCACGCCCGAGCAACCTTTGAGATGAACACCATGTAAGGGATCATGATCATGCTGAGCACCCAAGGCATGGTGGATGTTTCAGGTGGCAAGGCCGCAAGGGCGACAGCAAGCCCCACGGGCATCCAAGGCACGCGTTGCTGGAGAACAGCCGGGAAATAGGCCAGCAGAACCGTGACCCAAAGCGCCACTGGGATGTTGACGTAGGCGGCGAGTTCAGGGTAATCACTTGCTCGGAACGGCCCGAGGATGAGGTTGAAATCAGGTTCGGTCCGAGCCAGCGCAATCGCTACGACCACGGTGCCGATGAGAACGGCTGATGCTCGCTCCATGACTTCCTTTCGGAGGTCTTGGCGTGAGGCGTAATAGCCTTGGAGGGCGATGATGAACACCATCAGGGAAAGTGCTCCACCCATGCCGTCATCGGGGGCGTTGGTGTTCAACACCTCGTAGATGATAGGGACGATGCACGCCGCAACAGCGACCACGACGAAATTGAGCGCCCGGTTTGAACGCAGGGCCATCTCCATCGATACAAAGGAAATCAAGACGATGGCAAGGCCAAGTTCCCAACTGACCACACTTTCAGACCAGCGAATCCACGGGCCGACACCGGCGATGAGGACGGCCATGGGGGCGTAGGTGGCGACGCCCCAGCCGAAACTGGTATCGCCGCTGTATCGCCTGAGGAGAAGGAAGTGGCCGAAGGTCAACAGAAGACAGGTGGCTGTTTGGGCGTAAATGCCGTTGGCGTTCGGGGACCAATCCACCTCGGTGTAAGCGTCGGGTGAACCGAACCAATCCAATTCGAGTGTTCCCGTGGCGTAACCCATCATGAATCGGGTGCCCCATAGCACACCGACCGTTGAGAAGAAAAAGGCAATGCCAAGGAAATAATTCTGGATGTCCTTGAGCCTGTAACCGTTCTTCTTTGATTGAAGTTCAATCAGTCCGATTGAAACCAAGAAGGATGCCAAACCTCCCACGAAGAGCACCAAAAAGTTCTGATTGGTGGCGTCTTCGTCGAAAGCAACGCTAAACACACCTCCCCAGATGGCCAAGAAACCGATGCCCATCATGACGATTTGTGAGAGTTTCATCAAGAACAGGTCGTCTCGATTCATGGATTGATTGGGTTTGACCAATGTGATGTTTTCTTGGGGTGCAGTAACGCCTTCAACAACGCCTCCAGTGAATCCCGAGGAAGGGGTTGGTTGTGCTCGTGGTCGTACGGGGGCGACTCTTCTCTTTGGTGCTGCCATGTGAATCAGTCTAAAAATCGTCAATCTACACTTAATATTTCACCCGCGAACCCCTGCGGTGGGCCCTACTTCCACATAAAGCGAGGATTGCGGGCACTCACACGGTTCCAATGACTTGAAAGCCTGCCATTTACTGGGGTGAAACGAGGAGAATTCCATGAAGCGCTCGTTGCTCAGTGTGTTTTGCTTTTGCTTGATGCTCGCACCTGCATTTGCCATGGCGGTGCCGGTGCAATCTTCGGTCGAAGAACCGGTGGAAGAAGGCTGGTGGCACGATACCAGCATGGACAAGAACCGCAACAAGATTGCCGACATGGTCGAAAAATACCACGACCACCCACTTTTCCTCGATGAGGACAACACGCTCCCCCTCATCATCGACTTTGACCATACGCCCGATGAGGACGACATCGCCATGCTCGAGCGAGAAGTTGGTTTTGTTCACGAATGGTCCTTCCCTCGCATCGATGCCGTTTCTGGCCGTCTGCCCCACGGTATGATCCTTGAGACCACCACGCTTCCGGGCGTTGTCATGCTCGAACTCGACGGCTTGCTTCAGGTCCAAAACGGCGATGCTGCCGTGATTCACGAAGTCGATTTGGCTCAGCAGCAAACGGGCTATGACGGGTCAGGCATTACCGTGGCGGTCATCGATACGGGCATTGACAGCCTCCACGTTGGGCTTGATGACCTCGATGATGATAACAGCACCAACGACCCCAAGGTCATCGCCTTTTACGACGCCGTGAACAATCCCGGACAGACCAACGGAACGGAAGTCCAAGCCTACGACGACCAAGGACACGGCACGCACTGTGCGGGTACGGTGGCTGGAACAGGTGCACCCACCTACGAGCATCCTGGCATGGCTCCACAGGCTTTCTTGGTGGGTGTCAAGGTGCTGGATGCTGGAGGCTCTGGCAGCTTCACCACCGTCATGGCGGGCATGAAGTGGACCACGGATAATCGTCATCAATTCAACATCAGGGCCGCCTCCATGAGCCTTGGTGGGTTTGGAGCGATTGAGTGGACTTCATCGGAAGAAGACAGCGTGAACCGATACGCCAACAACATGACGGCCAACGGCATCACGATGCTCATCGCCGCCGGAAACACGGCCGGACCGGGGACCATCGGTACGCCGGGTTCGGCGGAAGATGTCATCACGGTGGGAGCGCTTGACAAAGACACGACCATCGCAGAGTACAGCAGCGAAGGTCCGACAGAGGAGAATCGAGTCAAGCCAAATCTGGCTTTCGTTGGCTCCGATGTCATGTCAACCCAGCACAATTCTGGCGACGGCTATGTTGCGTTCAGTGGGACGAGCATGGCGACACCAGGCGTAGCCGGTACCGTCGCCTTGATGCT
>JAYYBT010000110.1:0-4619 GCA_036162675.1 Thermoplasmatota archaeon | reverse complement strand
CCGGGGTGGTCTGGATTGATGAGCAGAGCGACCAAGGCGGCGCCCATCAGAAGATAATTGAGTGGGTCATTGTATTGAGAAATGAACCGAAGAAAGGCGGATGTTTTCTCCGGTTCTGCCAGTTTATTGAGGCCGTACCGTTCTTGTCGGCGAACGACTTCGTCAACGGAGATACCACTCTCGGAGCTCTCTTGCATGGCGAGGCTTTCATCGGTTGATAGGTTGTGCCAGTGTTCCTGCATGAAGAAACCTCCAAAAACAAGGCAGTCACCCTGTCAACAATATAACGAAAATAGTTCAATTATTAATACTGATGATAGAATCCCCACAAAAATTTCAGCGCGGACTAGACAAATTTCGACAGCGCAGGCTATACTTACCCCAAACCGCTGGAAGGAGCATGAGCGGGCTGAATGAACCGTACATCCCGGCTCATGAATCGCCGCTTGAACTGACGACACGAGTGATCCTCGTCGGCATCGTGTTGGGGGTCTTGATGACGGCCGCCAATGCATACCTCGGCCTGTACGCGGGGATGACGGTCTCTGCGAGTATCCCTGCCGCCGTCATGTCGATGATCATCCTGAGAACGATGTTCAAAGATGTTTCAATTTTGGAAAACAACGCTGTTCAGACCATGGCTTCTGCTGGTGAATCACTTGCTGCGGGTGTCATTTTCACCGTGCCAGCCCTGCTTGTTATGAACATCTGGACGGAGATTCAATGGATGGAGACGCTCATCATCGCCACGCTCGGTGGCCTGTTGGGGACGATGTTCACCATCGCCTTACGACGTTTATTCATCGTTGAGGAAGCCCTTCCCTATCCCGAAGGCGTGGCGTGCAGAGAAGTCTTGGTCGCCGGAGAGGAGGGCGGTGATGGAGCCCTTGCTATTCTGTACGCCTTGGCTATCGGCGGTATTTACGGATTGATGGTGAAGGGTTTCGAAGTCACCCACCACACGGTTGAAGGCGCTGTCTCGTTTATTTCCACCCGACTCTATGCTGGCATGGATTTGTCCATTGCACTGCTTTCGGTTGGGTACATCGTCGGCATACGAATTGCTTCATTCATCTTCTTTGGTGGCGTGTTGGGATTCGGATTGCTCGTCCCCATGTACGGCTTGATTTATGGATGGCCTGATTCGGAAACATTGGTTGATGGATTTTACATCATTTGGTCAACACAAGTTCGCTACGTTGGTGTCGGCGCCATGGTGGTGGGTGGCGTTTACACGCTGTGGTCAATGCGGAAAACCATCATCACTGGTTTGTCCAAAGCCTTTGTCAAAACCGATGATAATGACGGTGAGTTGCTACGAACCGAGCAGGACATCCCAATGAATCGGGTCTTCATGGTCTGCGGCGTCTTGGTCGTCCTAACGTTTTTCTTCTACTGGTGGGCCACAGAATCCTTTGTCTTGGCCTTGGCAGGTGCACTTTTCCTTGCCTTTGTGGCCTTCTTCTTTGCAGCCGTTGCCGGCTATATCGCTGGTGTTGTTGGCTCGTCCAACTCTCCCGTTTCTGGCATGACCATCGCTACGCTCCTGTTTACTGTAGGCTTGGTTTACATCATCGGTGATGTCTTCCTCGGAATGGCCAAACAAGACCTCATGTTCGCCACCTTGCTCATTGCAGCCATCGTCGCGTCCAGCGCAGCCATTGCGGGCGATGTGATGCAGGACCTGAAAACAGGTCACATGCTAGGTGCAACACCAAAGCGCCAACAAGTCGCCGAAATCATCGGTGTGTTAACCGGTGCAGTCGTCATTGGACCCGTCTTGTCGCTTCTCCATGAAGCGTTTCGCATCTCTCAAACAGCATGCCAACTCAATCCACTACCGGACGACCCCACATGTTCCAATGCCCTCTTCGCGCCCCAAGCTGAGTTGATTGGTGCCATCGTTCAAGGTGCATTTGGTGGAGATTTGAACATCCAAATGGTGGTTCTCGGAGCGGCCATTGCGGTCGCCCTCATTCGTCTGCAGATGCCTGTCATGAGCGTAGCCATCGGTATTTACCTCCCTCTCGGGCTATCTGTCCCCATCATGACGGGTGGTATCATTTCCCACATCCTTTTGCGAAGCGCTCACCTTCGTGTCGATGGTGTGCTCCGAAAACATCCCTCTGAACAAGCGGTTGAAGCCGCAAAGGAGGTTGAAAGCCGAGGTGTCCTCATCGGTGCGGGCTTCATCGCAGGTGAATCCATCATGGGCGTCCTCATCGCCGTCTTGATCGTCGCGAAAATTGACTTGGCTCACGAATTCGGCATTCAGACATTGAACAATCCGATGTCGCTCCTCTTCTTTGCTTGGTTCGTGGGCGTCTTCATTTGGCTGGCCACCCGGGCCCTGCCCAAGGGTGGAAGTTTGGCCGGTGATGCCGTGATGGTCGTGGCGGATGCTTTCCGAAACATGCTCGATGCTCTTCAACCAAAAAAGCGCTGACTGCGTTCAATTTGGACAGAAATGAACGGCACAACCATCAAAGGCCATCCATGCAGGCCTTGAAGTGCAGGTGAGATAATGACAGGCACGGATGAACTACGAGAACTTGCACGCAAATGCCGCGTCCACATCGTGAACATGGTTCACCGAGCACAAGCAGGTCACCCCGGTGGTTCACTTTCTGAAATTGACCTCTTGGCTGCGCTCTACAAGACCACCCTGCGTGTTCGCCCAGATGACCCGGATTGGGATGACAGAGACCGGTTCATCCTGTCAAAGGGCCACGCGTCTCCTGGCATGTACGCCATACTGGCAGAGATGGGATTTATCAGCGTCGACGACCTTGCATCCTACCGCGTTCTTGGTGGAATTTGCCAGGGTCATGTGGACATGAAGTGGTGTCCGGGCGTTGATTTCTCAGCTGGTTCCCTCGGCATGGGCCTCTCGTTTGGCATGGGATCTGCCATTGCAGGACGCCTTGAGGGCAGTGAGCGCCAAGTCTACGTCATGCTCGGTGATGGGGAAATCCAAGAAGGAAGCGTTTGGGAAGCGGCGATGGCTGCAACCCACCACGAACTTGGCAATCTCAACGTTATTCTGGACCGAAACCGAATCCAAAACGATGACTTCTGTGAAGCCCAAATGCGGATGTTTGACATCCCAGCAAAATGGAAGGCCTTTGGTTGGAACGTGAAGGAAATTGACGGCCATAACATGGAGGAAATCGTGGACGGATTGAACTTCCTGCAGAATTCAAACGACGGCCCCTCCATCTTGATCGCTCATACCGTGAAGGGACACGGCGTTTCATTCATGGCCGACAACCCTGCATTCCACGGTGCGGCACCCAACGACGAACAATATGCCCAAGCCATGTCTGAACTTGGTGAGGTGGTTGCATGACCAAAATGGCCGCAACCCGAGACGGCTACGGTGATGCACTGCTTGAACTAGCCTCCAATCCCAAGGTTGTCGTTCTCGAGGCCGACCTTGGCAAATCCACCAAGTCTCTCCACTTCAGGAAGGCCCACCCGGAACGAACCGTTTCGTGTGGCATCGGCGAGCAAAACATGCTGCTCGTGGGCGCAGGTCTTGCAGCATCGGGCTACATCCCGTTTGCCAGTACCTTCGCCATCTTCACCGAGCGAGCCTTTGAGCAGATGCGAAACGGTGTCGCACGACCGAACCTCGCCGTCCACGTTTGTGGAAGCCACGGTGGGACCCACACGGGGACGGACGGTTCCTCTGCACAGTCAATTGAGGATTTGGCCATTTACCGCACCCTGCCCAATGTGATTGTCATGCACCCGAGTGATGTGGTCTCAACCAAGGTCTTGACGATGCAACTGGCCGCAACCGGTTCACCCTCCTACACCCGAACGGCGAGGAACAAGACGCCCGTCTTGTACGAAGGTCGGGAAGATGAAATTGAAATCGGCAAAGGCATCGTTCTCAAGGAAGGCTCGGACGTTGCCATCATCGCCTGCGGCGTCATGGTCTCCCAGTCGCTTGAAGCTGCAGAAGCACTGGCAGCCGAAGGCATCAACGCCACGGTTGTTGACATGCACACCCTGAAGCCGCTTGACGGTGCGCTCGTTGACCGTTTGGTCGCTTCCTGTGGCGCCATTGTTACTGCTGAGGACCACAGCGTCATTGGAGGGCTGGGTGGAGCCGTTGCTGAACACTTGACAAGCAACACCTTTGCGCCGTTGGAGCGAGTTGGCGTGCAAGACCGCTTTGGAGAATCTGGCCAGGCCGATGAGATGCTTGAGGTCATGAAAATTTCAGCGCCCTACATCGCAGAGGCAGCCAAGCGCGCCATTGCACGAAAGGGCTGAATTCCCTTCACCAACAACAGGGGAGAGTTCATAGAACCTCTTGGATGAACAAGGCTCATGGAGTTCTTCCTCGACACCGCTGACGTTGACGAAATCAGAGAAATCGCCGCATGGGGCATCCTTGACGGTGTGACCACCAACCCTTCCCTCATCAAAAAATCCGGAAGGGATTTCAAAGAAGTTGTTCGAGAAATCGCCGGGATTTGCTCAGGCCCGATTTCCGCAGAGGTGACCGCCATGGACACGGCGGGTATGGTGGAGCAGGGTCGTGCGCTCAAAGCAGAACTGCCTGATAACGTGATCATCAAGATTCCATGCACGCCCGAAGGTCTTGC
>JAYYBT010000109.1:0-3302 GCA_036162675.1 Thermoplasmatota archaeon | reverse complement strand
AGAACTTCAAGCCTCGGGCCACCAGGGTCCGATGTTCCTCGGCTCGGCCATGACGGGGCGGGGTACCTGGCGGATTGGCCCGTGGTGCGATGTCCTTCCATGGTCGCCCATGCCTGACGATGTGCCGTACGAACGCCCCTCATCATGAGCGGAGATGCTCTTTGATGCGTTCCTTTGTTGTCTCACATTCCAAACCACTGGATGAGGAAAGGAGCCATCCAATGTAGGACGGGTCGTTGGCCTGAACCTCGGAGAGGTAGCGACCACGGTGGCGACCAAAGGCAAGAACAAGCTCATCTCCATCCTCACGAATTTTTCCCAATGCATCAACCGGCACCAAGTCGTCGAGGCCACGACCTAATTCCGAGGCATCTTTGGGCTGGTCACCGTGAGCAATCCAGCGCTCGAGTTCAGGCAGCGACTTTCGGAAGGCAGCGGCATGTTCAACGGACAGACGCCAGAACAACAACATGGTCGCCGCTGCATCAGCCGCCGCCGTGTGAGCCGCTTCAAGGCGAATGCCGTGGCGTTGGCAGAGGGCACCGAGGTTGTGGGGTCGGGGAAGGCGAAGTCGGCGAACCAATTCCAGCGTGTCCATGATGGCCTTGGGTTGGGGAGGGAGGCGACCGAGGCGCAGAAATTCCGTTTTCAGCATGGCGTAGTCAAAACTTCGTACGTTGTGACCCACAAGGATGGCGCCTTCAATCAACTCGGCCAGTTCATCAGCGACTTCTGCCAGCGGTGGCTTGTCGCGGACGTCCTCGTTGTAAATGCCGTGGATTTGACTGGCGTCGTATGGGATACGAACGCCGGGTTTCACAATTTGCTCTCGGTTGACCGGTGTACCGTCCTCCAACGTCCCGATGAGTGCGTATTGGACGATGCGGTCGTTGTTGGTTGAAACACCGGTGGTCTCCAAATCGAAGGCCAGCACCTTCTCGCCCACGAAAAGGTCCTGTGCCATGGTCAATTAGCGGCAGGCACCCCCTTTGAACATCACTCTCAAACACCATGACGCTCTCAGCACCATCATGGGCCTGCGGGACTGGTTCAAATCCGGCTCATCGGCCAAGAAAACAGAGGATGTTGAAGCGTCAGCGCTGGAGGAAGAGACGCGACAAAAAGAGGCCTTTGCAGAACTCCAAGATGCCAAAACTGACGAGGCACTTTCGTTATTTGACGAGGAAGAAACGCCACAGCGAGAAGAGGTACTGGTCGCTGCACCTTACGATGCTGGTGATGCTTCGTTGGAGGATTTACTGGCCGAAGAGGACGAGAGTTTCACCCATGTTGATGAAGTGGACGTTGTCGATGTTGCTTCCCTTGACGACCCTTACCTGAAAGCCAGCATTGAAGGCGATGTTCCTGAAGCGGTGGTCTTTGATGAGGATGAAAACTCCCCTTCTGTTTAATCCGGACTCCCGAACCATTAGAAAGGGTGAGGTTGGGCTTCTCTTCATGATGGGCACGCGAAAGGAGCGAATCTTCGCTTTGGTCGTCGTGCAAACGTTGCTCATGAGTCTCTTGGCGGGCTGCACCGGCGCTCTGGACACCACCGTGGATCCACGGGCAACCCTCGAAGCCTACCCCACCTTGATTCAAGAAGGTGAAATGGTGACCCTCGACGCTCGCGCATCTTCACCGGTTGAAGGCGTCATTACGAACTATGCTTGGGATTTTGGTGATGGAACCACGGCTGAAACCATCGTCGGCTTCACCTCCCACACCTACTTCGCCTTTGGCCAATACACGGTTCGTATCACGGTCACCAACGACCAAGGCGGTACGGATGACGCCATCGCCACCATCATCGTGAACGGTGCTCCAAGCATCAACATCACGATGCCTGAAACCGTTCGTGCTGGCGATGCCGCTCTCTTGGACGCCAGCGCTTCTTTTGACCCGGAGGGCGATGACCTCACCTTCAGTTGGGACTTGAATGCGGCCGAAGACAGCGATGGCGACGGCGATACTCGCAACGATGCTGACGCCACCACACCCACCGTCTTGCTCGACACCTCGGCTTCAGGCATCATCAACGGCGTCCTTCGAGTGGATGACGCCGCAGGAGCGTTCGCCATCGAACCCTTTGAGGTGAACGTGACCACCCGCACCTTCCAAGTGACGTGGATCACCGAGACGTACGAGATGTCGTGGGACGAATACCTCGACCAAGGCGAAACGTGGTCGGGCAACATAACGCCTGGCGAAGTTGGGCGAGTGATGTCGTACAATGCCGTGTTGGAGTTGGACCAAGATGTTGCACCACCGCATGACAATTTCACCTTGGCTCTTCACATCGTTGAAGACGGTTACAAGCGGAATGTCGCTACTGAACCTGGCAACTACTCCACCAACGAACCCGCACGAGCGGAGATGGCCGACGACGAGATGAATGTTCGTGGTGAAGACGGCATGTACACCTCAGATTCAGCCGAAGCCTTGCTGAAAATGCTGCTTCGTTCACGAGACAGCGGCCAAGGGCAGGGTTCGTGGGTGTGGTCGGTGGTCGCTCAACAATCAGACCCTGACGCCTTCATCGGTGAAATTGACCCCGACCCCGGAAACGATTGGACCTTGACGGTGGAAGTCATCGTCATGCGACCTTCACTCACCGAGGTCGCCATCGGCTCCACCAGCGAATGAAAGCGAAAGGGGTATGAAGCGGGGCCGTTTGGCAAGGATTGGTTACGATGGTGGACACGGTAGAAATTGGACGCGTTACCCTTCGCGATACGGTGTCGCTCGACCTTTCAGTTTGGATGCATCACCCCGATGATTGGGACTTTCGACCGACGTTGAGTTATGCCGGAAACACGCTCACCATCACCTGTGCTAATGAGGGCACGACCCTCGCCAGCGTTGACCTCGACGACGAGCAGGACGAAGCCCTCCAGCGGGACCGCATGGCTGAACTTCGCGTCAAGTTCCAAGTGCACGGCATGCACGGGCGCCTCAACGACATTCACCCCATCATCGCCGATGGCAAAGCCAAGAAATTGGCAACGGCGAATTGGAAGACGACCCAACCGGTCGACTTCAAGTGAAGTCCCAACGAATCTTTGATAATGGTTCAATCCATTTTCTTGGTTCATGCCTCATCGGACAGGAAAAGGAAGCCAAAAACGTGCACGATTCGAACGCCTTGCTGAAGAAGTTCGTCGATTTGTGTTCGCCAATCCGGGGTGTTCGGCCCAAGCCATCGTCGCCAACCTCAACCACGACAAAAAGCTGCGAAACCATGGACTCACGCCCCGCAAGGTCGGCTTTTTCATCACCCGCCATCTTCGTTCCTCCTTGAC
>JAYYBT010000108.1:0-7506 GCA_036162675.1 Thermoplasmatota archaeon | reverse complement strand
CCGTGAAGGCGGTCAATCTTGTTTCCAGCAATGACAAATGGCGTACGTGTTTCTTTGAGGATGTTGAGGGACTCGATGGTTTGGGGCTGCAAGCCCTCCATGATGTCAACCACCAAGACGGCGATGTCAGCCACCGACCCGCCCCGGTTTCGAAGTGAAGCGAAGGAATGGTGCCCTGGAGTGTCAATGAATAACAATCCGGGTGATTTGAAATTCTTCCCACCCAACATGGCGGCGCAGGTTTCGTTGAGGACATCCGCCGGCACCTCAGTGGCGCCGATGTGTTGGGTGATGCCGCCGGCTTCTCGGTCCATCACGCTGGCTTGGCGCTGGCTGCCGATGGAGCGAACCATGTCGAGGACACTGGTCTTTCCGTGGTCGACGTGACCGAGAACCGATACAATCGGCTGTCGGTTGTGACCGCGAAGAGGCGCCTCGCCTTCATCGGCGGGTGTGACCTCTTCGTCAGCCATGGTATCACCACTCAATGTGCGGTGTTATGAGGGTTCACTCGTAAACCCAAGCGCCCATGGTGTTCTCCCAGGACATCAAGCCTTCGGGGAACCACAAGCCAAGCTCGAATTCGGCCGTTTCCGGAGCATCTGAGCCGTGGATCATGTTGTAGCCCATGTCCATGCCGAAGTCGCCACGGATGGTGCCGGGGTCGGCGTTTCGGCCGTTGGTGGCGCCGATGAGTTTGCGAGCGACGGCAATGGCTTCAACACCTTGCCAGGCCATGCAAACGACGGGTCCGGAGGTCACGAATTTGATGAGGCCGGGGAAGAAGGGGCGCTCCTTGTGGACATCGTAGTGTGAACGAGCGATTTCTTCGGTCGGCACCATGGCCTTCAGGCCGACGAGTTTGAGGCCTTTTCGCTCAAATCGTCCAATAATTTCGCTGATGAGGCCTCGCTGCACGCCGTCGGGTTTGATCATAACATAGGTCGTTTCCATGGTGTTCACCGTACCGACCCAAAAGTGACCCGTTTATGGGCGTTGCTGTGGGGCTGTGCGCACGTCAGCGTTCACTGAATGCCGCCCTTGACGTAGTGGCGAGTCCACTTCACCTTGCGAGCGTTGCGCTTCAGTTGGAGTTGGTTCTTGCGAGCCTTGCTGCTCTTGAACCAAAGAACGCTGCCGTCCTTGCGGACAAACATCATGCCGGTACCGGGTTCAATCTCTTCGCCCGTAAAGTTGCAAATTCGTCGTTCTGGCATTGTTCTCACCGTGCGTTCAGCTTGCGGGCTTCACGGCCCGTGTCCTTGAGCATCAAAATGTCGCCAACTCGAATAGGTCCGACGACGTTTCGGCTGATGATACGGCCAACGTCCCGGGGGTTGGGAGCGTCGTTGACACGCACCTTGACTTGCGTTGCTTCGCCGGTCATACCGGTTCGGCCGACGATTTCGACCACTTCTGCTGGCCATCCACCAAGTTCTTCACTCATCGTACTCAACTCGTAATGGACGCTCAGTTGTTCTTGAGGCCTTTGATTTCCTCAACAACTTCGTGGAATTTCTCTTGGGCACCTTTGGTGATTTCCATGACAGCGATGGAGGCTGCGGTGGTGTCCTTTGGCATGCCGATGCCCTTGGCAAGGAATTCTTGGCTGGGCACGTAGCCGTATGGAATGTCTTTCTCTTCACAAATCAACGGGATGTGGGCGAGCAACTCAGGAGGGTTCACGTCCTCGGCGAGGATGATGAACTGGGCCGTACCGCGCTCAGCGGCTTTGGTCACTTCGTTGCTTCCTTTCTTGACACGACCGTTCTTGTTGAGGTCGATCATCTCGTAGATTTTGTTGGCTAGGTCTTCTGGGGTTTCAAATTGCACGTGTACACTCATTGGAATCTCTCCTTCCTCGTGATAGGGGCATCCCTCCGCACGACCCCGCGGATATAAACGCAACGGCGAGACCATCGGGGTGTATTTTGTCTCACTTCCACCCAAATGGTGCGCAGTGCCCTGTTTTTCACGATGAAAGGCCAAGTTCACCCAAGATTTCGTTCACGCCCCGAGCCAGCGCCGGGCCTCCAGAAATGACGTCCCGAGCGTTGGGTAGGGAACCCGTTGCATGCACACCGTCCACGTAGCGGAGCAGACGAGCGATGGCACCGCCGGTGAACAGGCCGTGGCTGCAAGCGGCGTGAACTTCCACAGCACCCTGGCTTCGAAGCGCCTCAGCAGCTCGGCAGATCGTTCCGCCGGTGGCGATCATGTCGTCGACGATGGCGACCGATTTTCCATCCACGTCCAAATCTTTGGCCTTGTGAACGATGGTGTGTGCATCGATTCGCGTTTTCTCAAGGTAGGAAAACTCACAGCCGATTTGCTGAGCCACGCTGGAGGCTCGGTCGATGGCGCCTTTGTCGGGCGAGAGGATGAAATCCGGATTGACCGATGCCTTCAGATGGTCGGCGAGTTCGGGCATGGCGCTGATGAAGGCGACTGGAATGGACATCTCGCTGAGCACCGCCGGTGCGTGGAGGTCCAAGACCACCATACCGTCGCAACGGGTCGCCAGCATGTCCGCGATGGCACGAGCCGAAATCGATTCACCAGGCTTGAATCGCTTGTCCTGACGAGAGTACCCAAAATACGGAACGGCCAAAATTACACCTTTTCCGACATCAGGCAGGGTCTGGGGGCCGATTTCTCGCAAATTTTGCAAACGGCCCGCTCGAACGTCTTGGATGGCGTCCAACATCAGCAAGGTTTCCACGATGCCAGAATCAGGGAAGGTGTTTGAAACGAGGACGACAGGCTCCTCGCGAAGCGCTTGAATCGTCTCCGTAGGGATTCGAATGTAGCCTTCCGTGTCAGGAAAGCGCCGAGTCTCAAGGGCGTGGTGCTCCCAACCCATCGCTTCGGCGAGTTGGCTCGCCATGGACGCTGCGTTGCTGCCCGATACGACGACCATGCCATCCCCTTGGTCAATCCCAGCGGCTGGCCCTTCATGTTCTTTGCGAGACGCTTGGAAAGCGAAGGTGGTGCGCGAGGCAGGACTTGAACCTGCGACCTCCCGGTTATCAGCCGGGTGCTCTAACCGACTAAGCCACCCGCGCAAGGGTAAACTCGCCGACTTGACCCCCCGTCATAAGCATGACGGCTCGCGAAGCAATCCTTCTGGTCGAAAGCGTTCACTCTTCTTCCATGCTGTTGATCGTGATGTACGATGGCAACTGCATGACTTTCTCGAAGGTGCGTGAAAGGACGACTTCATCCAGGCGCTCACGGGTTCGTGCGAGAGCCGTGATTGGAATGCGGATTTCCTGGTCGACGCCGAACTCCATCTGCATGCGCATGCGCGTGGTCACGATGACGCCCTTGTAGGTGCGCTTCACACGGAACAGGCCGGTGATGACGCCGATTTCTTCGCCTTGGTTGTCGAGCACGGCTCGGTCCAGCATTTCATCAGGTGCGTACAACTTCTCGTCAATGCGCACGGTGTTTCGCCAGCGGCGCTGCAATTCTCGCATGGATTTTGACAGCTTGACGGTCCCGTCTCCTCGGATACTGTGGACCAGTTCCTTGGGCAGTGGGGCCAATTCGGCCGGCTTTCGCATGTATTCGTCAGCAACGTCGGGTGCCACTTGGATCCGCATGGATTGCACACGGGCCTCGTTTGGGTGGTGTCGCTCACCCACAATCGTTCCTACTTTCTTATCGTTGACATAGACATCCCGGTGTACTAATTCCTGGATGTTGTAATCTGTGTTTTTCATTTCCCATCTCTCCTGCCGATTTTCTTCGGCTTACCCTCCTGTCGCCCTCGGCCCCTAATATATTCTTCGCAGAATAAAATATCATTTCCAATTACATTTGACGCATAATTCATGGTTCAACCAATTGAAATATAGAAAATAATTCGTTTTTCAATGTCGCATAACGCGTCAATCTGCAGTTGAAATGTTTCTAATCAACCCAGAGAATTAGAATCGCTTTCCAATTGGAAACCTCTTTCTGCATCGAACGGTTTGGATCAGTTCTGGCATGAGGTCAAATTTTTCCCAATTTCAATAAATTCCAATTGAAAATTTAGAAAATTGTCCTCTTTTTTCAAACCCCACACGGTTGTACGAACCAAGATGTGCGGCAAGGAGTCTTGATGAAGAGCGTCCTTCTCGACGGACCATGACCGTCGTGGCCCTGTTCGCTGACCCCGAGCACGTGCTGGTCTCAGCCGTGGTTGAGCGGGGCATGATGGAAGGATTGACATTCAGTGTATCGCCAGAGATGATGCCGTTACTTCGTCAACGCTACGCCGCCTTGCTGGAATCCTTCCCCAATGCCATTCAATCCCACGATGCCTCTGCAGTCGTCGATTGGTCGCTCGAAATGACAGGTCCCTCCCCTTCATCGACCGTTCCAGCACAACGACGAATGAAACTCGCCTTTGATGGAGAGGAAAACTGTAAGGAGAGTGACGACACCATAACGGTCCACATTCACGACATACTCCCTCCAGCTAGGAACTCAAGCGCTGAGGGCCTCTTTCGCACGTGGTTGGAAGATCTGAACGGCGACACTCTGCCAAGGCTTGACGGGCAGCCTCGGCATTGGTGCGATCGTTCGGACATGGCGTACGCCATCGTTGAACTGCTGAAAAGTCAGCCAGAGGAACGTTCGTTCAATTTGGCCGGACGACGGCAATGGTCGCTTGAAGAAACCTGGAGAGAATTCAGTGAACTTGCCCGCCGAACGAAAGCCGGACAGACAGGCCAGTTCAACATCACCCATCTTGAAGCAAAAGGTGTGCCAGCCATCAAAGCCGTGAGCGTTGAAGCAAGCTCTCCACAGCACAACCGGCCATCGCTGGGCGCCATTCACCGGTTTTTGGAACAACACGACGGTGAAGGATGGCGGCCGAAAACGCCGCTTCGCCAAAGCCTGATGTTTGTCATCGCCATGCTTGAGGAGCCTCAAGACTCGTGAGGCTCGCTGAAGAGGTCGGCTCCCAAGAGAGGAAGCAGCAAACTTGCATCGCCCTCCACGCACACATGGGGTGCTTCGGGGCGCATCTTGCCCCACGAGATTGCCTCACGAAGTCGAGCCCCCGAAAGGCTTCCATCGTGCTCGGGTGCCGTCGTGATGTAGACCGCGCTGTCAAGTCCCCCTCGGTATTGATTCCACCAAATCACGTGATGCTTGGAAATGCCGCCACCGACCATGAGCGCGTTGGACGTTTCAACATCCCAGGTCAAATCGCTCATGATCTGCTCGTCGGCGAGGGTGTCGAGGTGAAAATCACGGTGTTTTTGTCGGAACATGAAGAGTTGGGCGCCGATGGAACCGTCAGTGATACCTGGAATACAGACGGGAATTCGGTGTTTTGCAGCCCAATAAATCAGCGTGTCCGGCGTGCCAATACGCTCACCGAGTTCCCAAACGAGATGAATTGAGCCAAACCCAATCCAAGCATCAGCGCCCGTTTTTCCCGTTTGAGCGAGGCGGTCGTTGTAGATGTCTTCGAGCACGGGAAGAACCACGGCTTCAATGATTTCTCCATAGGAGGCATTGGGGACAATCACGTTGCCCAGACGCATCAATTCATGCTCGCCCAATTCAACATCATCGAGTTCAAACGAGCCGTGGTAGTAGTGCTTGTAGGCACGGGCGATGTCATGGTCAAGGGTGCCGCAGGTGGTGGAAACGACGTTGAACATCTTTCGCTTCAAGGCCTCTACAAAGAAACCACGGGTGCCGGTTGCACACAGGCAGGCAGGGAAGGAAAGCCAGTTGGTCACCTTGGAAGGATCAGCCCCCACAGCGTCAACCTCGCCCTTCATGTCCGAAAGGATGGTTCGTGCCTCAGCGAATTTGGTGGCGGTGAAGCCACCGGCTTGGGCCATTTGTTCAATCAATGCCCGAGGCGTGGTGGCCTTGGAAAAATCATAGTCCACGACGGGTACGTCAAAGGCGTCGGGGTCAACGGCCATGGCTCAACCTCGCGGCTTTGCTTCATGAAGGTGGCCCTCGGGACCCTTGGGTTAGTCGTTCCAGCGTTCCAATTCATGAAGCCGGTCTCGCAAGCGTGCGGCCTCCTCGAAATCGAGCTCTTTGGCCGCCTCGTTCATCGCTTGGCGCAACTCTTCCATCAAAGCAGCGCGTTCATCTGGCGCGAGGTTGGCCACAAGGTCGTCGGGCTCGTCATATGTCAATTGAGAATTTGAATTTTCAATTAAATTTTCTTGTTGTTCTGTGGAACCCCACGAACCCGCGCCGAGTCGCAAGCGCTGCGCCCAGTCACCGTCCTTGCGTCCACCTTTTTTGGCGATGAGGCGTCGTTTTCCGTCTGTGGACGTGGTGGTCCCCGTGATGGTCGCATCTTCGGTTTGACCCATGACAGGCAAGGCCTTGACGATGGTCTTGGGCGTGATGCCCAAAGCCTCGTTGTTGGCTTGTTGGCGTTGTCGGCGTTCCAGCGTCTGCCGAATGGCCGCCTCCATGGCAGGCGAAAACCCGTCAGCGTAGAGCAGCACCTTGCCGTTCTGATTTCGTGCGGCACGGCCAATGGTTTGCAAGAGACTGCGTTCGTTTCGGAGGAATCCCTGGCGGTCAGCATCAAAGATAGCCACGAGGCTGACCTCTGGTATGTCCAAGCCTTCTCGGAGGAGGTTGATGCCGACGATGACATCGATGTGCCCGTGGCGCAGGGCGTTGATGATCTCGGTTCGCTCAATGGTGTCAATTTCCGAATGCAAGTGATGAGCCTTGACCCCCATTCGGTTGAGGTAGGCCGCAACCTCCTCTGCAAACTTGATGGTCATGACCGTAACCAAGCAACGCTCTTTTCGCTCAATGCGTGCGTTGATTTCCGTGAGGAGGTCGTTCACCTGACCTGCGGTGGGGCGCACTTCAATCTCGGGGTCAAGCAGCCCGGTGGGGCGCAGTTCCATCTTTGCGATCCCCTGGATGCTTTGGAGCATATCGTACATGGATTCAGCCTCAGGGTGCTTCTTCGCCAAATCAGGTTCACCGGCTCCACCACCTGAAGGAGAGTGGAGCAACCCATTGGGAACCGTCTGGCCCGTAATTTCGCAGAGGTGGCGAAGTTCACGCTCACCTGGCGTTGCTGAAACATAGACCATTTGGGGCACCAGACTTTGGAATTCAGGAAGTTTGAGCGGCCGGTTGTCCGCTGCAGTGGGGAGCCTGAACCCGTGCGTGATGAGGCTCTCCTTGCGCGAACGGTCCCCGTGGTACATGCCGCCGACCTGTGGAAGGCTGACGTGGGATTCATCCATGATGACGAGGTATTTCGTGGGGTCGCCATGGAATTGATTTGCACAGGCTGCAAAGAAATCCAGCAGACAATACGGGCGCTGTCCGGGTTCTCGCCCGTCAAAGTGGAGAGAATAATTCTCCACCGATTGACAGTGCCCAATCTCTCGGAGCATTTCCAAATCATACTCGGTCTTTTGCTCAAGTCGATACCGTTCCAATTCCTTGCCCTGCTTTGCAAACCACTTGCTTCGCTCGTTTAGTTCCTGCTCAATGGATTCC
>JAYYBT010000107.1:0-19922 GCA_036162675.1 Thermoplasmatota archaeon | reverse complement strand
GGTCCGCCGCACCACGCCCGTCATGACCCACGATGAGGGTGGAGGTGCCGACGTTGTTGGAGGTGACGGCGAGACCCCACGCAGATTGACCCATCAACCCGTTCGTTTTGGTCAACGTGGTGCCACTTTGCGTGGATGGGTCCCAAACGAAGACCCCCAACGGCGTGGCCATGTAAACATCGGAGCCGATGACCACAACGTCCTCAACGACGTTTGTTGGCAAGCCTTTGGAAACGGTGATGGAATCCATCCAGTCGTTGGTGGTGTAGTTCCAGCGTCCAATGCCACCGTCCGTAGCGATGTAGAGCACGCCGGGGCTGTTAGCAAAGCCGTTCACGATGTTGGAAGGCAGGCCGGCAATGAGTCGCCCGTTCCCGAACTGGTCGGTGTTTGGATTGAACATCTGAACGCCGGGCGGGCTTCCTCCTTCACCGGCGAGGCCAATCACAAGTTGGCTGTTGTAGGTGTGCATCGTGTCGAACTTCGTGTGGAGTGAGCCTCCGATGCTGGAGATGACCTTGGTGAGGGTGTTGAGCTTGAGCATGCCACCGGGGGACGAAGCGATGTACAAATCCATCCCGTGAAGATGAAGGTCGCTGGCCACCGTATTGCCTGGAAGGGTCCATCCGAATTCCCATTCAACCGTTCCGTTGGGCAGGAAGGTCCCCTGAAGCAAACCGGTTCCGGTGCCGCCAAAGTTTCCTGTGGTGGCTGACGATCCGGTCGTGACCCACAGGTGCGTGGCGTTGGCGACCATGGACGTGACTTGGCCGCTGACGAGGCCCGGAAGGTCCACAACCGTTTGCAGTCCAGAAGAGGAGAGTGTGGCGACTTCGCTGTAGCCCGAGGAGCCACCGGCGCGACCGATGAGCCACTCGGATGAACCGCTGAGCCACTGCAAGGAGGTGACAGGAGAACCTGCGCCTTGGATTTGCGCCTGCAGAGCGGTGGCTCCGCTGGCGACCAAGGTCGAGTAACCCCCTGCGATGAGGTTCGAGCCAGAGTTACCGACGTCGTGTCCGACAATGAGTTGCGTGCCCGAGTGCGAAAGCGCATCGTACCACACTCGGTCGCTGGGTAGGTTGTGGCTGGAGGTGGTGAGGCTGGAGAGGAAGGCCGAGGTAGCGTAGCTGTAGCGAGTGATGGGTTGATTGTCCGCATAGTAGCCGATGTAGAGGGTGTCTTGGCTATCGCAAGTGACGGAGGCCGGGCCGAACCCATCGAGTTGACTGCGGTCAATACCTGAATTCACCGTGGCGTTCTGCAGGTCAATCCGGGCAATGCCGCCGTTGTTGTTGTACATGGCGATGTTCAGCACACCGCCGCACATTTCCATTGAAATCGGGTAGCCGTCGGGAATGTTGCTGTTGGAATCAGCAGGGTACGAGGTCCATGCACCAGCACCGTTTCGGTGTGAGATGATCCCTTCTCGGAATTGACCAAAACCGGTGAAGTCTGCACCGCCAACGACCAAGTGGGTGCCGTCGGTCCACAGTTCGTAGAAAATATCACCAGCGTTGCTGGGCAATCCATTGCCGGCTTCCCACGTGGTGTTCCAGGTGTTGGTGTTCTCGTTGTACCGTTCCACACCGTCTTCTGTGGCAAAGAGCGTCTCACCGTTGTGCTCCACAATGCCACGGATGGGGAACCCAAGGTTGGTCCATGAATTCACGAGGTTTTGGCTGCTGTCGTACAATTCCAGTTTCAACTCGCCCCACGAGACCCATGTGTTGCCGTTGGAGGATTCGTATGCGGTGACACGGTCGATGGACCCGGTTGGCAAGATGTTGGCCTCCCACGATGATGTGGTGGTGTTCCATCGTGCGATGCCACCTGAGCCGTCGGTGTCCCACCACTGGCCGGACACGACGCTGACCATGAGCGTATCACCCGACATTTCCATGTTGACGATATCGCCGCCGTTCTCACCGACTTGGGCGCCGATGTCAAGATTGCTAAGAGCGGTCAAATTGGCCACATCGAGCCGACTGACCTCGTCGCGTGTGGTGCTGGCGTGGTAGTAGAGGATGTTGTTGTGAATCAGCATGTCGTGGGGTGCGCTGTTGGCGTTGTAGAGGCTGCTTGAACGTTCGATATCGTAGGCTTCACCGCCGGTCGTGACGTTGATGAGTTGGAACCCGTCATCGCCACCCACCCATAACAGATTGGGCCGAATATCAGCAACCAGCCCTGTGACATCGTCGTTGCCGCCGTCGAGCACACCGTTGTCTTCGGTGAAGGGCGTGAGCCACTGGTCGTTGGCGATGTCGTAGCGCAACACGCCAAGACCTTCTGTTCCGATGTAGGCGGTGTTGCCCATGATTTCCACCACGGCGTTGCCCGTTTGGGTTCCCTGCCCCCAGTTGTAATCATGCTGGAAATTGGATTTCGTGATGAGGCCCACGCCGGAAGTGGTGCCGCCGTAGACGTAGGTGTTGTCATAGCCCACGCTGTAGGCGGCCCAGTTGGGCATGCCGTCGTAGACGTTCTGGCAGTCGTTGATGCCCATGGTGGCGATGCTGTACTTGCAGACACCGATGTTGGTCCCGGCGTAGAGGCTGCCGCCACTGCTGCCGCCCTCAACCGCGAAGTCAAAGAATTGCTGAGGTCGCGTTTGCCAGGATGAGCCCTGGCCGAAACTTGTCATTTGGTTGCCGTCCCATTTGCGAGCACCTTGTTGCGTGCCGATGTAGAGGTTGGTGCCGTCGGTGTCCAAGGCGTAGATTTGGTCGGAAGGGAGCTGACCACCACGGTTGCCTGCAGTCAAAGGTGAGAGAATTTCACCGGTGCTGAGGTCCTTTCGCACCACACCGTAGCCCTGCAAGCCGAGGTGGAGAATATCGCCGACCATGGCGACCGGCGCGTTGTTGACGCCGTTGATGCCGGTGGAGCCCCACGGTTCGAGCCAGGTGTCGTTGGCGATGTCGTAGCGGAGCAGGCCTTTGTCTTCGGTGGCCATGTAGGCGGTGTCGCCGAACAGCGCGACATCCCCCACGAAGGAGGTTGGCAGGCCGTTGGTGGTGTCATAGGAGGTGCAGGCTCCGCTCGCACGGTCAAAATGGACGAAGACGCCAGTTTCGAGGGAGAAGACGACGTTGTCGACGCCCACGGCGAGGTCGAGGAGGTTGGCCGTCGAAGGATAACACCCAGATGTTCCATCGTATGTTTGGAGGCTGTTTCCGTTGCCGTCCATTTCCTCAACGATAGGGGAGCCTTCCATGGCGATGAACAACGAGTTGGTGCCTTGTTGTGCACCGGGTCCGGCCACCATGTCAACCACGTTGTCGTTGACGCTCCAGGGCGTGAGCCACGCCGATGCACCGATGTCATAACGCAACACTTCCATCGAGTTGTCTCCGGTGCCGACATAGAGGATGTTGTCCATCTCGGCAAGCGCCGTCATGTCGTCGGTTGATGGTGCACTGGCGAGTCGGATGTTTCCTTCAATAAACGGGGATTGGTTGGGTGAGAGATGGATCAAATTGCCGCTTCCGTCGTCCACCAGAAGGGCGTCAACCGAAGGAGAAGCACCGCCGGTTGCCGACCAGTGCAGAAGCGAGGCACCGTCGTTGGCGAGGCCGAGGGTTGCGAGGTCGTAGGTCGTGGCGAAGACGCCGTTGGTCGTGTTGTAGGTGTGGAGGGAATCGCCGCTGAGGATGAAGAGGCTTGGACCCACACGGGCCAGGCCAGCAACTTCATCACTGGCGAGCCAATTTCCAGAGTTCCAAGTGGACAACCAGAAGCCAGCAGCAACGTCAAATCGAGCCAGTCCGTTATCGGGAGAGCCGAGGAGAAGTTGATTGCCTGACGTGATCATGTGGGTGATTCGGTCGGAGTGGAGGTTGTTGGCAGAACTCCAGGTGGAGAGTGCGGTTCCGGTGCTCGTATCGTACCTCAGCACACCTGCGCCTTCAACGGCCGCATAGACGACGCCGCCGACTTCGAGCATGGACAGAGCCTGCGTACCACCATCGGTGGTGGAGATAGTGGCAACGGTGTTCCAAGCAGCGCCGTCCCACTTCACGAGTCCCAGGCCACTGGCAGCGAACACCTCGCCCGCACCGGTCATGAGGAAGCGTTGAACATCACCGTCGGCGAGTGGAGTGACGAAACTGCTGTCGGTGGTCAAGAGGGCGCGGAAGGTGCCGTCAGCCAGCAGAAGGTGAAGGACACTGGTGCTGCTGTCCATCACCATGTCAAGTACTCCTCCTTCGTTCGAGTAGTCGTACACGTCGATGATGTTCGGGTTGTTGCTGGCGTGGAGGATGTAGAGCTGGTCGTTGACGGCGAGGTAGAGCAAACCGGTGTTGGGGTTGACGATGTGGTCGTGGATATCAACATCAAACGGCGTCAAGGAAACCAAAGGGTCGGCTGGCGCCAGTGCTTCAATGACCATCTTGGTAATTTCAGCGTCCGATGGCAGGTCCCATCCTGCACCCGAGTTGCTGTTGGGGTTGAGTCGGCCACTGTAGGTGCTGCCGGTGGTGAACCCGCCGGCTTCGCCCAGTACGCCGAGGCCTCGCCAGTCAAACAGCGAGGTCCCCATTCCTTCAATCACGAGTTGTGGCTCTTCAATGGTCAAACCGTCTTGGCCGCTGGCACGGATTTCGAGGGTGACGTTGGACAATTCGGCACCGGGTGCAAAGGCCAATTCCCAATCAGCGCTCGCTCGTTGGCCCGTTTCTGGAACCGCTCCAACAGCGTCCAAAGTGACCCACCCGGTGTCGTTACTTCCCTGCAGTGGCCATGTTACGCCGCTTGGTTCAGCGTGTGCTGAAACGACAGGTGTTGTGAGAAGTGGACCCATTGACATGAGCACCATCAGGACGACCATGGAAAGGGCTCGTTGGCGACGAGGACCAAGACGGTCACCTTTCCGGGTGAGTTTCATGCGTTGTGGTGTATTTTTCACTTATTTGAAGGGAAGCCTTCGCTGTCTGTACAATGCTCAAGGAAAATGCAACTCTCGCCATGGGACTATCGGGGGAATCTTTTCCTCCTTTACCCTCTCATTACAACCATGGAAGACGCGTTTTGGAAGGCAGACGACGGAGGCGATGACAACGCAAACAACGCTGCTGAAACGCCCTTGCCCACACCCCCTCAGTCGTCCCGACAAACTGAGCACATCATTTACGGCTCCCCACTGATGATGATTGGAGGAATCCTTCTCTTTGTTGCCATCGTCTTTTCACTCGTTTCTGAAGCCCTCAGCGATGGCATTGAATTCAGCCCCGAGTTGTTCGGCTTCGGTGTTGTCGCTCTTGTTCTCCCTTGGTATGGCTACTTTCAGTATCGGAAAACCGTGGTTATTTCGTGGCGTCAAGATGAGCGGCGCGTGGAGGTGTTCGAAGGCATTCGGAACAGTGACGAACGAAGCACCATGTTTGCATACACCTCCGAGCCTCGCGATCAAATTCTCATTCAGTCTGAAACGACACATTTCGGCGAGCACCATGCCGCCGATTACGATCACACAGACTCGAAAACAGAGTATTGGTTGGTCGTAAAAAGAAGAGACGGTACCACGGTCGCATCATCAGACGTCGCCAAGAACACCTATTTTCTGAAGCGAATCAAGCACTATCTTGACCAACTTCAGTGAATTCAAGCATGGGTGCGGGCACGGTTTTGCCGTGCTGAAAGAGCATCACGACGGCTTCAACTTCGCACAACAATCAAACCCTGCCTTCTTCCCCTTTTTTCGGGGAAGCCCATGTCCATGAGCAAAAAAGACCGGATGCTGCGCAAGGAAGCGCTTGAGTATCACGAGGCTGAACCACAAGGAAAAATCAAGGTCGTACCGACCAAACCCCATGCCACCGCTCACGAGTTGAGTTTGGCCTATTCCCCCGGCGTGGCCTATCCCTGTTTGGAAATTGAGAAGCGACCTGAAGACGCTTACCGCTACACCTCCAAAGGCAACCTCGTCGCCGTGATTTCCAACGGCACGGCCGTGCTCGGCTTGGGCAACATCGGTGCTCTGGCCAGCAAACCCGTCATGGAGGGCAAGGGGTTGCTGCTCAAGACCTTCGCCGGTATTGACGTGTTTGACATCGAAGTGGACACCGAAGACCCTGAGGAATTCATCAACACCGTCGTCAACATTTCGAAGACCTTCGGTGGCATCAACCTCGAGGACATCAAAGCCCCCGAGTGTTTTGAAATCGAACGCCGCATTGCGGAAGCGACCGACATTCCCGTCATGCACGACGACCAGCACGGCACAGCCATCATCTCCGCAGCGGCCCTGCTCAACGCCGCCGAACTCCAAGGAAAGAACCTCGCCGACCTCTCGGTGGTCGTCATCGGCGCCGGTGCATCGGCCATCGCCTGTGCGAACCACTACGTCGCTGTGGGTGTGAGCATGGACAACATCACCCTGGTCGACAGCCAAGGCATCATCACCAAGGCTCGCTTGGATGCGGGTGAATTGAACGAATACAAGGCCCCCTTTGCACAAGATCGCCCCGCCGGTGACTTGGCGGATGCTCTGAAGGGAGCCGACGTCATGTTGGGCCTTTCTCGCGGTGGCTTGGTCACCAAGGACATGGTCGCCAGCATGGCGGACAAACCCATCATCTTCGCACTGGCCAACCCGGCCCCTGAAATCCTCCCCGAACAGGTGCTTCAGGTGCGCAAGGACGCCATCATCGCCACGGGACGCTCCGACTACCCCAATCAGGTGAACAACGTGCTCGGTTTCCCCTACATTTTCCGTGGCGCTCTGGACGTTCGTGCCCGAGACATCACGCAGAACATGAAAATGGCCGCCACCAAAGCGCTTGCAGCCCTTGCAAAGGAGCCTGTACCCGATTACATCTCGGCCGCCTACGATGGCGTGGTCATGCAATACGGACCCGAGTACATCATCCCCAAACCCTTCGACCGACGGGTGCTTCTTTGGGAGGCCGCCGCAGTAGCGCAGGCCGCCATCGACGAGGGTATTGCCGGCGTTTCGGCTGATGAGTTCAACATCGACCGATACAAGGAGGAACTCGAGGCTCGTCTGGGCGAATCCTACTCCGTAATGCGTCAAATGATCAACCAGGTCAAGGGCAAAGGCAAGCGCATCGTCTTCCCTGAAGGCGACAAGGAACCCGTGTTGCGAGCAGCCGCTCAACTGGTCGAGCAAAACATCTGCCACCCCATCCTTCTCGGCCCGGTGGACCGCATCGACCGGATGGTGGAGGAATTGGGCCTGAACTTCGAATACGAAGCCTATGACCCTCGCTACGACGAGCGACGAAAAACGGAGTACGCCAACGCCTTTTTCAAACGCCGTCAACGCAAAGGAACGACCTGGCCCGATGCAGCTCGCCTGCTCAAGAGCCGGCCTTACTTCGCCGCTCAAATGGTCCATGCTGGTGATGCGGACGGCTTTGTTGGAGGTGTCAGTCGAAATTACGCGGATGTGCTCAGGCCAACGCTGGAACTCATTGGCAAGGCCGACGATGCCCACTGCGTCATCGGTTGCTACATGATGAACATCAAAGGTCGGACGATTTTCCTCGCCGACGCCACGGTGAACGTCTATCCCGACAGCCGAACGCTGGCAGAAATTGCCGTTCAGACCGCCAAGGTTGCCCGCCGTTTCGGTGTTGCTCCGCGCGTCGCCATGCTCTCGTTCTCCAACTTTGGTTCGACCCGGGCGCAGCGTTCAGAACGCATTGAGGAAGCGGTCGTCATGGCCCGAACGCTGGACCCGACGCTGATGATCGACGGGCCCATGCAGAGCGACACCGCCCTCAACCCCACCATTCAGGAAGAATACCCGTTCATGAAACTCGTCGGCCCTGCCAACGTGTTGATTCTCCCTAACCTGGCCTCGGCCAACATCGCCTACAAACTCCTTGAGGAGCTCGGCGACGCTGAAATGACAGGCCCCATCCTCGAAGGCATGGCTCACCCCGTGCAACTGGTCGCTCGCCAAGACGGTGTGCGCCACATCGTCAACATGGCCACGATCTGTACGGCCGACGCCATCCGGAAGGACACTTATTGGGCGACGCTCATCGACGACGACTCCACTTCGTCGTAGTGCAGCACCGGTCGTCGGGGTCGCCAGATGGCACCGGTGAAGAAACCGGCGCACAGCCCTCCGAACAGGAGGTTAACCCATCCTTCGGTGGCGTAGTCGCCCATGCCCCTGAGCACTGGAATAAGGAAGGAGGGAACGATGCCCAACAGGGTCGTCCACAGGAGTTCTGAGCGAACGTTCTTCCACCGGTCGGTGTTCTCAGGGACGCGTTTTGGCTCCTCGGTGCGAACGGGTGTGAACGCCAGCCTGGCCACGACCTTGGGTAGCGGCCTGTCCAGCGGCACGCTGGTCATGGCGGTGATGGTCTCGTTGCGGGGGTGAACGGCGATGGCAGCGCTTTGCGCCGCCGCGGGACCGAGCAATTCGTTGGGGCGGGGTCGTCCGTCCATCATCGCCCCTCGGTTGGTGGAGGACGGGGCGTCGGCCAAGCGTTCTGTCAATCCGTTTTCGAGCAGGAGCACGTTTTGGTCGCGTGCTGCTCGCCATTCGGCTTGGGTGAGGGCACGGAGTTCCCACTGGCCTCCGAGTTGGTTCACCGCCTCGTCAAATGCAGGTGAATTCATCAGATGGTCGGCCAGTTCGCGAAGCTCGAGAGAGGTCAGTTCTTCCGTGGCACGTCGCTGATTATCTCCGTCCCCGTTCACGCCCATGGCGTTGGCGACTTCGCCGTCTGTGAGGGGCGAGGGCATGACGTAGAAGGTCGGCGTTTTTGCTTCATAACACGGTCGCTGGCCCGCATAGACCCAGCCGCCCTTGGTGGTGCCCATGACGGTGGTGGCCGATTTCACCTGAACGAATTCAAGACCGTTGAGGCTGATGCTCACGACGACCCCTCAATTCAACGATGCTTCCATGCGCTTGTACCACGCCATGCCGTTGGCGTGGTCGGTCAGTTGTTCGAATTGTGGATAGGGGGAGACAGAACGCATGTAGCCGAACGCAGCAAAGTCAACCAGGTCCGGTGAATCGCCGCCAAAGAACGGCTTTCCATCGTGAGCATCGGTGAATTCCGTCAACAGGTCGTGCCAGAGTTGCTTGGGTTTTCGGCCGTCGTTCTTGACTCGCTTTCGGGCGATGATGCCCCACATGATGGGGAAGCCTGCCCAGGCGTAGAGTCGCTTGGAGATGAAGCCAAAGTTCTCAATTTTTGAGATGCGTGTGGTCGTTTTCAATGCCGAGCCGAGGCTGCCGTAGAGAATGGGCACGGTGGCCTTTGACAGGTGTGTATCAACCCACTGCATCCATGTGTCCTGACGGGCTTTGTCGCCTTGAGCGGCCATTTTTCCGCCGTTGTACTTCTCGTCGATGACGCGGAGAATTGGCGTGGAGTCAACATGGTGTTGGCCTTGTTCATCGGTGAACACCGGCACCTTCCCCCAGTCGCCCGTGAACGCCACCTCTTTCTTGATGCGCATCCCGTTGACGGGGACGTAGGTTGTGTCCACGTTGAGGTGCTCAAGCAAGCCCCGTACTTTCCAGCAGAACGGGCAGGAATAGAGGAGGTGCAAGGTGGGGGTTTGACCCATGGTCTGCCCTGCAGACATGTCCTTCTTCAAGCCTCGTTCTCTTCATCAAGGCCCGGTTTCCATCCCGCTTTCCAAAAACCGAGGTCGTCCAACCAACCCAGCCATTCTTTGTCGGTGCAGTTTAGCAAACGGAATGCGCGGCCTTCCAATCCTTCTCGAAGCGAAGGTGACATGTCACCCCTGTCCATGGCTTCTTTCCACTCGACCTGCATGTGGCGAATACGACGGCGGGCTTCTTCTGGCTGGTCAAAATTCATCTCGCACGCATCACGCAGTTCCGCCAACCATGTGCGCGTGTCTTTCAGAATCGGGTCGTTGCTGTTGGAGGTTTTCTTGGCCTTTTTCCCAAACGGCCACCAGCCCATGAACATCGGTTGTTGTCGTTGGTTCATGGTCTTGTCCATGCGCCAACGAATTCAAGAGGCGGCTTTGTGAGAGCAGTCCATGGCCCGGTTGACCGTCCACACGCATGGCGTCCCCAAAGAAAAGGCGATGAAACACCTCATCGAGATGTACGGTGAGCGTCTCAAAGGCCGAGGTGTGAGCGTTGAGCATCACGCTGCAAAGATGGACGCTACCGCCTACGCTGAGCGCTTGCTCTCCAAGCGGGGGCGTTTGATTCTCCTCGACGAAGCAGGTGTGCAAGAACCCTCATTGGCCTTTGCAGCCCGATACGAAGCGTGGCAGTTGGGCAGCGAGGCGGTTCATCTTGCCTTGGGTCCTGCCGAAGGTTGGCCTGCTGATGCAGGGCTGGAAGGTTTGGAGCGACTTTCCCTCTCCGCCATGACCTTCCCTCATGAATTGGCTGCGGTCATGCTGGTTGAACAACTCTACAGGGCCAGCGAGGTCCAGCGCGGTTCAGGGTATCACAAAGCATGATATCGGTCGGCCGGTAGGGGCGACCAATGGATGCGATGTTTCTGGACGAAACTTCGGGAAAGTGGCTTGCCCTGGCCGTCCTCGCGGTCGTATCCACGTCACTCATCGCCGGCAGTCGCCACCAACCCTTCCCCGAAATCTCCGGCCGTTTTGGCTGGATTTTAGCGAGCATCACGGGGCTTCTGGCTTTGGGTGAATCCGCTCCTCGCCCGATGTCGTTAACGGTGCTGCTCATGGTGGTCTTGGGCTTGGGCAGTTATGGCGTGCTCGTCGGGGTGCACCACATGGTTCGCACACGCCGGGACGTGTTCATTGCACCCATGTCCGGTTTTGTGTTTTGCACCGGCGCAGGCGGTCTGATGGTCATGACATGGCCGGATTTGAACACGCTTGAACAATGGGCCGGTTTTCTTTTGCTGGTGCTGCTGGGCGGCGGTCAAACTTGGATGGTGTTTCGAGGCTTGCTGATTGGGCGCCTTCCTCTTGCATGGAGCCAAGCCGGTATGGTCGCCCTCCAACGCCGTCAACTCCACGGGCCGCACGGGGCCATCGCCTGCTTTGAGCGAGGCTGGGATGCAGATGAAGAGCACCTCAATCCGATGGCGTACGTCGCTTTGCACCGCATTCACGTCTTTCTTGACCAGCCCAAGGAGGCACGTCGGTGGCTGGAAGCCTTCGAAGACGCTGGCGGTGAGGCAGCGGTTGCGCCCGAATGGATCGGTGCCATTCACGAAGCCTTAACCGAAATGGGTGCGGATTTCACCTCTTTGATTCCTGTTCAGAGTACGGAAGAGGGTTGAAATTGCACTTTTCCGGGGAAAAGTGATACAAATTAAACGAGGACTTATATCCCTCAAGGTCGATGTAATACCATGAAGCATCTGCGGGAAGCACCTGATGATTGGCCCATGGGTAACATCCTTTGGTTCGCCGTGCTCGTTTGGTTCTCCTCGAGTTTACTTTCGCAATCGGCTTACATGGCCATTCACGGCCTTCCCTACGATGCCGTTTCCATGCTGGAGTCCCTCGGCCCCGTCTACTACCTCGTGGTCGTCCTTGAACTCGTGATGTGGGGCGGGCTTCTTATCATGGGCTGGCTCAAACTCAGTCGCTCTCGTCGCTCCCGTCAAACCTCCCCGTCCGTGCCGGTTACTCCAACGTGAGCAACTTCACTCGGAAGTTGTTTTTTCGTCAAAAAACGAAGATTCTTCATGCGCAACTTCCGATGAGTAAAAGAAGCGTCAAGTGAAGGAGTAGCCGTGACTACACCTTCCGACGAACCTCTCTATTCGGGTCTACCGATGGAGTTGGACGAGCTTTCCCCCGAGGCAGCGTTGCCCTACCCGCTGCCGGAGGGTGCGCTTGTGGTCACCATTGAACAGGCGCGAGCATCGCTACCAGAGGCAAGCAACGTCCTCATGGTCCTTCAAGCCATGAGCGATGAAGCGCACGATTTGACGAACGAGTTGGAACTGCTCCTCGACCGCTACACCATGACGCATCCGCACGTGATGGAAGTGGCTGAACATCTCGGACAACTGGTCACCCAGTGGCAAGCGAGCGTCGCCCGCCTCGAGAGCATCGGCGCCCGCATCGTCTCGATGGATCCCGGGCGTTTGGAATGGTACGGGGTGGTCGACCACCGTATGGCCTTGTTTTCTTGGGCGGTTGGCGAGGCCGACATCGAGTGGTATTATCGCATGGAAGAGGGCTTTCCTTCCCGCAAACCCCTCATAGAGGCATGATGTCGCAGGGCTGAGGTCGGTCCATGGTCAAGATCAATCGCGTGTACACGGGCGGCGGCGACGATGGTGAATCCTCGCTGGTTGACGGGTCGCGTCGCAGAAAATCAGATCCTCGGTTCAGCGTGGTCGGAACATGCGACGAGGCCAACAGTTGGCTGGGGATGGTGTTGGCCGAAATCAACCGTGTTCCCGACCACGAAGACGGTGGAGCGCGAACCAGTGTTCAACGGGTTCAAACGGTCCTCAATGAAGCGCTCGCTCGCGTCCAAAACGAACTGTTTGACCTCGGTGCAGAGTTGGCTTGCCCGCCAGAAACGTTGCCGGAGTACATGGTGCTCCTCTCGCAAGGCCAGACGGACGTGTTGATGGAAGAAATGGACGCCTGGCTGACCACGCTTCCCGAATTGACCAGTTTCATCCTCCCCGCAGGCTCACCACCGGTGGCGTGCTTGCAGGTCGCTCGTACGGTCGTCCGCCGACTTGAACGGGACATCGTGAAACTTCAGGAGCACGAAGGGGAAGCGGCCGTTCGCCCGCTCGTCAAGATATATGTCAACCGGCTTTCCGATTGGTTGTTCGTTATGGGTCGCTGGGTCAGCACGATGCTGAACGAAGAGGAGGCGTTGTGGGTTCCTCTCGGAAAGCGACCGGCTGAGAAAGGGGTCGCGCATCGGGTCGAACAAATGAAAGCCAGCGATGATGACTTCTCGTCGCTTTGACCCTATTGCGTACCGTGCAACTGCACAAATTGCTGAGCCAAGCGAACCACGGTTCGCGTCTCATCGTGGGTGATGGTGTCCAGGGCTTGTTCCCAATCCAACCAGAGGTAGCCTCGGTGTTCATGCGAGAGTTCTACCTCCATCTCATCGGTTTCAGCGATGTACCAGTAGACCTCCTTGGATTGACGCTTGCCTTTGTGGCGAAAGGAGTATTCGGTCCGCTCCTCAAAACCTTCCAAAATCACCACGTCGCGGATGCCAGTTTCCTCAGCGAGTTCTCGAAGCATCGTGGCCTGTCGGTTCGGATCGTCCGCCTCAACATGCCCTTTTGGAAGGTCCCAGTGCCCTTGCGGGTACTGCAACAGCAGCACTGTCCCATAATTGACCAACACCACCCCGCATGAGGTTTCCATGGTGGGGACCTCATCGCTTCTCATTCATGGTCATAACGGGTGAGCACCACCCAACCTTGATGGACATGAGCGATTGGCGATGAAGCATGGGCATTCATCCGTTGAGCGTTGAGGAGGTGCCCCAGTACAATCGCATCGTCGCTGATTCGGATATGGACGGTCTGTTTGGTGCAGCTGTGCTCAAGGCCTTTCGCCCCGATGCGGCCGTAACCTTCACTCACGCTGCTGCATTGCGAGCCGGACTGGTCGACGAGATCATCGGTCGAGACACGGTGCTCGTCGATTTGCCCTTTCACCCGGCCTGCGGTTGGTTTGTTGATCACCACTTGACCAACCGACCAAACGATGACGAGGCTCAGATGTTCAAAGCGGACGGTGGTACTCAACACTGGGAAGCCACCCCATCAGCGGCTCGGCTGGCGTACGAATTGCTCGCAGAAATCACCGACATGGACCATTTGGCGCCGATGATGCCCGTTGTTGACGCCTTGGATTCTGGCGGCATCAGCAAGGACGATTTTCTCGCCGACGGCCCGTTGTTGCAACTTGCCCGAACCTGCACGTCTCGCGACCCCGAGTACATGCTGCATCTGGTGAATTTGTTGGCCAACGGCGCCTCCTTTGAGGTCCTGCTCGCCGACCCCATCGTCCATGCTCGGTGTCAACAAGCCGCTGCTGAACGGGCCGCTGCTCAACGCCACGTGGAAGAGAACACCACGGTCCACGACCGTTTGGCCGTGTGTCGGATGGATGAAACATCCCTGCGAAGCAACGGCTACTTGGTCACCGCATGGGTTGGGGAAGCGGCCGATGCGTGCTGCATCGTTCACGGCTATGCGGATGGTCACTTGGAGACCCCCGACCGCCCACCGCTCGGGGCCAGTTTCTACGCCAACTCCTTCCTGCCGGGCGGGCAGGGACGATACGACCTGTCCAGAATGGCCACGTCGTTGGACCCCACGGGGGGTGGGCATGCCAACGCTTGTGGGTGCAGAATTCAACCGCCGGGCCTTGAGGCCAACATGGAGCACTGGCTATCGATGTGGGCCAACCGGGATGTTGTGCTGAAGCTCTGAATCAGAACTTACGGGTCACCGTGATGTTTGAGGAGTTCTCGATGTCCATGTCCTCGTCGGTTTCCTCAACCGGCTCTTGGGACTCAACGGAGGCGGCCTTCAGCCGCTTGACGGTCGCCTTGAGGACCTCGAATTCAATTTCAAGGTCTTCCAAAGCATCTCGCGTTTCCTCGATGTGCTTCTCAACACGAGCCAACACCTTGTTGACTTTCTTCAGGGTACGGTCCTGTCGTGCCATGCTCTTCCGTCCACCCGCCTTGATTTGAAGGTTCTCCACCGGAAAAGGGGGTCACTCTTGCTCGTTTTCGGCTGTTGAAGCGGCGATGACGATGGGTTCCGGGGCCAAGGCAGGGGTTGGTTGAGCAGCACGCATGAAGGCCGGCGCCCACCAATTCCATTTGCCCATGAGCCGCATGGTTGACGGTACCACCAGGGCGCGTACGAGGGTTGCATCGATGAGGATGGCCAGTGCCAAGCCCAAACCGATCTGTTTCAGGATGATGACCGACGACAGGCCGAAGGCGCTGAACACCACGACCATGATGGCGGCCGCTCCGGTGATGAGTCCGCCCGTCTTTTGCAGGCCGTTGGCCACGGCAAGGGTGTTGTCGCCGGTTCGCTCCCATTCCTCGTGAATTCTTGAGAGCATCAGCACCTCGTAATCCATTGACAACCCGAACACGATGCAGAACATGATGACGGGATTGCCCGAATCAATGGGTTGGGCGGTGAAGTTGAGCAAAGATTCACCGTAGCCCCATTGGAAAACCCACACCAGCATGCCGAAGGAGGCTGAAATGGAGAGGATGTTCATGGCGATGGCTTTGATGGGGATGATGACCGAGCGAACCTGAAGGAAAATCAGCACCATGGTGGCGATGAGAATGAACGCCAGTGCGCGGGGCAGGTTATCGGCGATGGCGTCGAGGTTATCGGCGTTGTAAGCGGCGAACCCTGCGACCAATAACCGGTCGTTCTCGCCGCTGAGGTCGTCGAGGAAACTCGCCCGGTCATCTCGAATTTCCTCCACCACTTTGCGGGAATCAACGTTGGTTTGAGCACCGACGAGTTGGACCGACATCATCGTCGCGTCTTCGCCGACGAAGGCCGCTCGCAGGCTTTCGCGCACGGCGACCTGTTCGGGTGGCAAGGCTTCGTCGGGCGCTGCCCAGAATTGCACCACGTCCTCAGCGCTCATTCCCGGAGAGGGCAAGCCCACACCGATACCGCCCGAGACCCGTGAATCGTTCAACAGGTCCGACAGGTAGGCATGTTGTGCTCGGAGGTTGTCAGCCGAGAGCGGGTCTGCACCGTCGGTGTCGATGACGAGGAAAATGGAGTTCGCAGCCTGGTCGGGCCACTGTTCGTCAATCAATTCCATGCCTTGGCGAGATTCGTCATCGGGGGGAAGTGCCTTCCACGAGGAGAGGGAGAACTCAGCGTAGGCGAACGGCAAACCGGCACCGATGAGCAACACCAGCGTTGGAATGAGCACGGCCCACGGGCGGTCCATCACGCGCTTGGCGATGCGAGCCCACACCCCGTCTTCCTTGGCGCTCATGTCGAGGGCGAAGGGGATGTTTCCTTTGTTGACACGCGGCCCCAACCAGGCCATCACGGCGGGGAGGACGATGGTGGAGTAGACCATGGCGATGGTCACCGCAATGGTGCCGCCAATTCCCAACGATGGGAGGGAGGTGTTGGTGAAAAAGAGCATGCCCATGAGGCCGATGGCGACCGTAATCCCCGAGTAAAACACGGCCTTTCCAGCCGTTGCACAACTCATCGCCGTCGCCGTCCGGACATCGTGGCCTCGGGCCAGCTCCTCTCGGAACCTGTTCACGAGGAAGAGCGAGTAGTCGATGGAGACACCGATGCCGATGAGCGAGATGATGTTCGTGGCGTAGACGGTCACATCGGTTACGTTGGAGAGCCAAATCGTCATGCCGATGGCGGCCAGCACGGTTCCCACGCCGACACCGACCGGAAGCAGGGCGGCGACGATGGAGCCAAACACAATGCCGAGAATGAGGATGGAGAGGGGGCCTGAAACCAACTCGGCCTTGATGAGGTCGTTCTTGATGCGGTCGTCAAAGGTCCAGTCAACGGCGATGCCATCGGTCATCCATGCTTCAAAATCCCCGCCGATAGTCAGAGAATCGTGGAGGTCATTGAGCAGCGATTTTGCCTCTTTTCGGTCGGTGGCGAAGGTGACCTTGTTGATGGCGTAGGTGCCGTCTTCATCCGTTGCCACGACATCGTTTCGGTCCACCTCGGCGACGTCCCAGGAATACTCGATGGTGACTTTGCTGTGCGACGCAAAGGACGCCAACGCATCCTCGACGGCCGTTCTCCACTCCTCGCTGCTGTCGTTGAGGGTTGGGTGAAAGACCAGGTAGCGGAAGGATTGGCCGCCTTCATCGCCGTCGCTGGCAAAGCGTTCGGAAATCAACCGACCTGCGTTCACCGATTCCACATCGTCTTCGCCAAAGCCTTCCGCCCAATCGGCTCCCATGGACATGAGGCCCGTCATGAGAATACAGGAAACCAAGCCAAAGGCCATCATCGCTCTCCGGTGGTCGTGAATGAACAAGCCGAGTTTGAAAAACGCCCGATTTTTCAGGACCTCAGGGTCGGTGGCGCCCTCCATGAATCGCACCGAAAAAAACGGTGTATTTGAATCGGCGTCTTGGGGCTCAACACCAGGTGTTGGCCAAATCACCGGGGTAGAGGGTGAGTCACGTTCATGAACCGACCGATGTTTTCCACGCTCATGAACCTCAAGGACCACATCCGGGGTGTTCCAGATTTTCCAATTGAAGGCATTCTGTTCTACGATATCGCCACCCTTCTACGGGAACCAACGGCCATGGCGTATTGTTTGGACCAATTTGAAGCAGCGATGGCGGCGTGGCAACCGGACGTTCTTGCCGGCATCGAAAGTCGCGGTTTTCTGTTTGCCGCCCCCCTCGCTCAGCGGATGGGGCTCCCGATGATGATGATACGAAAAGCAGGCAAATTACCCGGTCCGACGAATTCGCTGACCTATGATTTGGAATACGGAACGGACACCATTGAAATTCAAGCTGATGCATTGTCCGAAGGCCAACGGGTTGTGATTCTCGATGACCTGCTGGCCACGGGAGGAACACTTGCCGCCTCTGTGGAACTGTGCCGTCAATCAGGCGCCGAAGTTGCGGGGTGCGCCCTTGTCGTTGAACTGTCCTTCCTCAACGGCCGCGAGGCGGTGGATGCCCCGCTCATCACCCTGGTGGATTACGAGTCTTGATGGTCCCAAAAAAGTCCTTTTTTGAGGGTTTTTTAGCCGTTTTGGCACCCGAATTATATTAACCCCTCCATGAGAAGAGGTTACTAACCCTATAGGAGAAATGAACATGGGATTTGAGCAAAATATAGCGAATTACTTCAAATTTGAAGAACGAGATGCCACCTTAAACGGTGAACTGAGAGCCGGATTAACGACCTTCCTGACGATGGCCTACATCCTGCTTGTGAATCCGGCCATGCTGAGCGTTGGCGGTATTCCGTTCGACGACGCCCTCTTCGCCACCGCCATCGCCGCCTTCGTCGGTTGTGTTGTGATGGGCCTGTGGGCCAACCTTCCCTTTGCCTTGGCACCGGGAATGGGCCTCAACGCCTACTTCACCTTCGCTGTCGTGCTCGGCATGGGCATTGATTGGAAGATTGCTTTGGCTGCTGTGTTGGTTGAAGGTATCATCTTCCTCATCATCTCCATTCCGCAAATTGGATGGCGAACCAAGATGATCAACGCCATCCCCAAGGACTTGAAGATTGCAACCGGTGCCGGTATCGGTATGTTCCTGTCCATCATCGGTCTCCGAGAAATGGGCTGGATTCAGGACGACGGTGCGACGCTGGTCAACCTCGCCAACACCGAGGCCTTCGGCTCGGGCGGGTACGCCATTTGGCAACACGGTGCTGTGATTTCCATGGTCGCCCTCATCGCCATCGCCATCATGATGGCCCGTGGTATCAAGGGTGCCATCATTTACGGTATTCTCGGTGCCTCTCTTTACGGCTGGTTGGTCGGCGCCTACGACCCGTACAACGACTTCGCCGCTGGCGGTGCTGGTTGGGGTGCCTCCGAGGCCAGTTGGCCAACGGAATTCATCGGCTTTGTTGGCCTCCCCGAGGAATCGCTCGGTGCCGCCTTTGGCGCTCTTGGCAGTGTGACGGACAACCTCGCTGATTTCATGCTGGTCATGATCGCCTTCCTCTTTGTTGATATCTTTGACACCGCAGGAACCCTCTACTCTGTGGGTCGCCAAGCCGGCTACGTCAACGAGGACGACGAACTCCAGAACTCTGAAGAAGCCTTCATGTCCGACGCTGCAGCCACCATCGCTGGTGCCATCTGTGGTACGAGCACGACCACCACCTACATCGAATCCGCTGCTGGCGTTGAAGAAGGCGGTAAGACCGGATTGACGGCGGTCGTCGTCGGTGTGCTGATGCTCTCCGGTCTGTTCCTTTCGGGTATTTTCCAAGCCATCCCGACCTTCGCCGCTGCCTGTGCTCTGGTGATCATCGGCGGCATGATGATGAAGCAAGCAACCGAAATTGACTGGGACGACAAGGAAATGGTGTTGCCAGCGTTCTTGACCATGGTCTTGATGCCGTTCACCTACTCCATCGCTGACGGTATCGCTTGGGGTGTTATCTCCTACGTGGCCATCAAGTTGGGCATGGGGAAGGCCGACGAGCCGGGCCCCATCATGTACGGTATTGCCGTGTTCATGTTGATGTTCTACCTTGGCCCAGACGACCAATCGACCTTCGGCTGGTTGTTCAGCACCATCTTCTGAGTGCTGCGTCCTTGACGGCTTTTGCGCCAGCTCACAGGCCGGAGGCTGGCTCACATCAACACGTCAAACGTGTAGATGAAGCCAAGGAAGGCGTGAATGAACACGAGGTAGATGATGAGGTCAGCGGCCCGCCCGTGCTTGAGTTTGGCCACAGCGAAGGATTCTCCAGACTCCCGCTGTGTTCGAGCCTGCTTGCCCAGGCGCGTCATGAACACCATCAAACCAAAGCCGACAGGGCCCATGAAGCCATGAAGGGATTGTGGAACCAACGAGGATAGGATGCCTTCGCCGGCGTACCAACCGGTGAAGCCTCGAGCGACAAACGCCACGAGGATGACCAGGCCGGTCGCCCACAGGAGACGCTCCCCGTTGGTTTCGTGGCGCGCCAAGTGGAGCGCCCGCTCCTCGCCTTTGAGTTCATACGACTTCTTTCGCCAAGCGTATTGCCACCACATCCAGACCACCAATGCGCTCGCAAGAAGCGGGTGGAGGAGCAGAGCGACGGTGGGCACAAGTTCCATCTTGACTCAACGAGGGCGAAAGGTCTCGGGTTCATGGAGGTATGCCTCTTGCCTCCAAATTGGGCAAACGAGCCCATCGGTGGGTTGAAAGGGCTCTCGTCGTGGGGGAAAATGAGGGGATGAAGGGTTGGACGAACAGTACATGGAAACCTGTC
>JAYYBT010000106.1:0-14706 GCA_036162675.1 Thermoplasmatota archaeon | reverse complement strand
AGCCTTGTCGATAATCTGCTGCTGAACAACGGGGACGTTTTCCAGCGGGATCTCAACACCCAAATCGCCACGGGCCACCATGACGGCGTCGGCGATGTTGAGGATGCTGTCCAGATTCTCCAGCGCCACGGGGTGTTCAATCTTGGCGAGCACGGGGACGTGCATGGACGCTGCCCGAACCGCTTCTTTGGCTGGAGCGAGGTCTTCGGCCGTTCGCACATAGCTCACGGCGATGTAGTCGGCCCCGTTCTCAAGAGCGTGTTGCAACGCGGCTTGGTCCTTCGGCCCGATGGCGGGCAGGTCGACCAACGTGCCCGGGACGTTCACGCCTTTGCGGCTGCTGATGGGGCCGCCGTCTTCCACCTTGCAGCGAATGTTCCCGTTGGCTTCCCCCGTCGTCGAGATGACCGTCAGTCGAATGAGACCGTCGGCCACCAAAATAGGGTCGCCCACCTTCAACTCGGCTGAAAGACCGCCGTATTCAACGGGAAAATCCGTGCCATGGGTCGCATCGAGTTCGCGGACGCCGCAGTGAAGGGTGATTTCCGACACTTCCTCCAGCATCTCAACCTCAGGAAAATTACCGAGGCGAAGTTTCGGTCCCGGCAGGTCAGCGAGGATGCAGGTGGGCCGGCCCAATTCGTCTTCAATGGAGCGAACCCGTTGATAGAGGTCGGTTTTGTCTTCGGGCTCGCCATGAGAGTAGTTGAAGCGACACACGTCCACGCCCGCTTCGAGCAGGGATTTGAGTGTCGCACGGTCATCGCAGGCGGGACCGATGGTCGCCACGATGCTCGTTCGTCGCATGCGCTCGCCTCCTCACTTGTAGTAAAGACGAATGACAAACTGGTCGATGTTGAAATCGTTCACCCGGTCGTTACGGATTTTCATGGTCCACTCGCCGTCGCCGTAGGTCGATTCACCATCAACAAACATGTAACTCGAGAGTTTGAGGTGGACGCAATCTTGTTCGCTGCCGCAGTCGCCATCATCTCGGGATTCGGTGTCGGTGGAGGTCGTGTTCGCCGCTTCCTCGTCCTCTTCGTTGTAGGCGTAGATGTCCAGTTCGACTCGGCAGTTGTTGGCACCTGGAAGGGACGTGCAATCGCCGTCTTCCTTGGGGTACTCGAGTTCAATCTGAGCCTTGACGATGGTGTTGGTCTTGCCATCACCACGTTGGTAGTGAATCATGGTGTCAAAGTCAAACTCGGCGGGGTTGCCGCTGCTGTTTCCGGCGATTTCAAAATCCTTCCAATAGCCAGCGTAACTCACGTGAACGTCGATGGTGGTGCTGTCGGTCATCTCCACGTTATTGGTCACGGTCAGGCCGATTTGGTATTCACCGGGAGCGACGTTACTCCAGTCGACGGTGGCGCCGACGAGGTCGTCGTCGTTCTCCGGGTCGCCATCGTTGTCCTTGTCCACGGTCAAATCAAGGTCCCAAGCGTAACCGTCCTCGGGGATGTATTGAGAGGTGGAATCGCCGGACGTGGAGGATGATGCATCAAGTTGGATGGTGGTGGTTTCGGTGACGGTGCGGTCGGTGATGCTCTTGTCGCGCGCGCAAATCCACACGACGATGTCATTTTTTTCGTCGATTTCCTCGTCCTCGCAATCCTCGGCATCGGCGTACTGCGTGATTTCGGCGGTCGGAGCTTCGGCGCTTTCCGGTGAAACCGTCACGTCGCGTACCTGTTCGGAGGTTGAGGTGCCGTCCGATACCTCAAGGGTGACCTGGTAGGTCTTGGCTTCGTCAAAACTCCACGTCGCGGTCAAACCGGTGGCGTCAATGTCAATGGAGCCCTCGGTGTCGAAGTTCCAGCGGTAGGTCAATGACCCGTCGCCTGGTGTGGAACTGGACGCATCAAAACTGACCGTCGTGCCCACCTTGATGTTCTTGCTTGGACTGAAACTGAAAACCGCCAAGACCTCTTCTTTGTCCGCCGTTGAACCGTCTTCAAAGATGCAGCCGGCCAGCGATGAACAGAGCATCAAACCCGCCATCAGCAGGGTGCGTGCAAACCTTCCCATGGTGTGAGGTGGTGGCTCGTTCATCAAAAGGGCTTCCTCACGTTGGGGGCCTCAAAAGGAGAACAGGCTGGTTTGTTTATTCCCTGCCATCAAGTCCTTGGCGTCCCAATCAAACGCTTCCGTGATTCGGCCGACGGCCGCCGCCAACCGTTCAGCGTAAAAGCGCCCGTCGTAGGTTACCTTGGCCTGCTCCTCCTCTGTTTCCGGCCAAAACACGGCGGTCATCGGGGGTTTGCTGGCGTCCGTGACGACGTAGGACACCTTCATGCCCGAGGTGAAGCCTAGCCCACGCTCAATGCGTTGCTTGGCCACGCGAACCTGAACCATGCTGTCCGGTTTGGTGTAGTCCTTGGTGAAATCAACATCTTCGGGTGTCTTCACCGGTGTTCGAACGACTCGCCCCTTGCACGATTTGGCCAACACCACTTCGCTGGCGGGCACCTCACACTTGCGAAGGGCTTCCACGCGTTGCTTGGCGTAGGCCACCAATTCATCGCCTTGGTCGGCCAGCGCGTACCTGAAAATCTCCTTCATGGTGGAGGTCAGGTAGATGAAGGAGTCCGTACGTTGTGTTTCATAGCCTCGGACCAACATCTCTTGCGCAGGCCAAACGACCTGGCCGATGTATCGCTTCTTGGCGCCGTGGCTGAAAAAGACCGAGAGACCTTTCTCAAATTCCAACACCGCCGAATCCCGGCTGTACGTCGCGGCGAGGGTTTGGCCGAATTCCACCATGCTGGCCACAGCTGCTTCGTGGGCCTGCACCAAGGCGACAGCCTCCTCTTCGCCGGCTTTGGCTTTGGCCTGTTCCTCGTCGGTGAGTTGCCGCGGGGCATCGGATGAAACGGGGCATCGGACAAAGATGGAATCGGTATCGGAGTAGACCACGCCATGACCTTCCTTTTCCACCGCAGCGATGATGCCTTTGATGTTTTGACGCGCCCAGGCGGTGATGGAGGAGCCCAAATCTCGGTGCGTGAAGCGGTAGAATCCACTGGCGAAGACCCCGTAGAAGGAGTTCATGAGAATTTTCACAGCGTACTGCATGGCGTCGTGAAAGGCTTCGGCCACGCTGTCCTCTGAGGATTTAGCGACCCGAATGGCCGCCTTGTGTTCGTCGCGTTGAGCCATCAGGTCTTCGAGCAAAGCCGGCACCATGCCCTTGCGGTCTTCAGCCAGCCTGAATTTGCTCTCGATGGGCGAGGTGTGGTATCGGCCTTCGCCGGGAGGGTCAGGTTGAGCCGGGTCGATGCGTGTGGTGTAGCAGATGTTGTGTCCGATCATGATGGAAGGGTACATGCTCTTGAAGTCAAGGACCGCAATCCACGGATGCAGACCCGCTTCAACATCGTGGACATACCCCCCGGTGATTTGGCCTTCCTTTGCTTCGGCTGAACCGGTCAATGGTACGGCGATGTTCTTCCTGTCAGCAAGACGAATCACCAGGGAATCGATGAGTTGGCTGGTGCTGCCGTTTGCGGCGGTCTCGAACGGCACCATGGCCACAGCGGCCACGGCTTCCTTTCGGCGGACGGCCTGAATGGCTTGCAGAATGTCAAGGGGAAGTTCGGCGTCCCGCACGCAATAGGCCAGGACCTCGTCGGGCCGCACCGCCCATTCATGGTCCATGTTTGAGGCGTCAACGTCCATCTTGTGCTTCTCTTCGTCGTCGGGAAAGAGGAGGGTCGCAACAAAAGAAAGGGTCTCACGTCGGGGTTTCAGCGCTTGCCGTGCCTGCCACCACGCATCCATGACGACACGCCCGGACAGGTTCCAAGCCCGATTGCTTTGCCGTTTGGGCACGAGCGCATCGCGCTGACGCTTCAATTCCGATTCGAGGAGCGGAGCACGCCCCCAGCCAAACAAGGCCTTCGTGCCCTCCCAACCTCGGCCACGTTGCAATACAGCGGTGCGGTCAGCCAGCCTTGGAAGGTCGAAGTTGTCAATGTTGTAGCCCGTGATGATGTCGGGGTCCGTGGCTTGAACGGTGGCCGTTAAGCCCTCGAGAATCTCCTGCTCTGTACCCCGGTAGGAGAAGACCTCGCGCTTGCCGGTTCCAAGATGCTCAACACAAGCGGCGGCGCACAGCACGGTCTCGTGTTCGATGCTCGTTTCCAAGTCAAAGGAAAACACGGTGTAGGGGACTTGGAAGGGTTCAGTGGATTGAATATCGCTCACATCGCAGCGCAGGGTGCAATCCACGCCGTATCGGCCCGCACCTCCCGCTTCAACAACCTCCGGCTTGGTCGTCGGCCCCTCGTCGCTGCGGCGGTCGACCACGGTGCCGCTGAACGCAACGTGCATGCCAACATCACCGTCGAGAAAGAATCGGTTCACGAACGGGATATCACCGGAAAAAATCTGCCAGGACCTCGTCTTGAGCACCTTTCTCAACGATGGCACGTTGAAGGGTTGTTCGACTTCAACGGTCCACACGGGTCGCTCGCCCAATTGCGTCCATTTGACAACCGGTCCGGTTACGTCCACCACATGCTCCATCGCTCGAACACTGGCAAGACGGTCGAGAACAAAGGTAGGCAGTTCACCGTCCATGTCCCATGTCCCAATCGGAGCGATTTCGAAGGTCGGACGCAGTCCGTGCACGAGCAAACACATGGATTCACCCTCGTCAGTTCGTCCGAACAATTCCACGACGGTCAGAGGTTGGGGCTCACCGTCCACAACGGTTTGCGTGGAGCGATAACGCCCGCTCACGATACCCATGCGTCCCTTCACTTGGCGACCCTCATGGGCTTCAGCGTTCCACCCCATTAGAACCCATCTGCGCTCCTTCATGAACAAACAGGCCTCAATGGCAAAAAATGCAAGAGCAATCCTTGAAAGCCTCATTCCAATGGCTCATTTTGTTAGGGCGGGTGAGCATGGACGAATCATTTGACTGGGACAGCCTCACGTTTTCCCTGACGCCAACCGAGACGATGTACCTGACCACGACCAAGGCCGACGAACCTTGGATGCCGGGCGAATTACGCCCTTACGGCGACATCCCCATGTCCCCCGCTGCGGGCGTCCTCAACTACGGACAAGGCCTCTTTGAGGGCATGAAGGCCTACCGGACCTCCACCGGCCGAATCGTCTTCTTTCGCCCCGAAGAAAACGCTCGCAGAATGCAGCGTGGAGCTGACCGCCTGAAGATGCCACCCGTGCCTGAATCCATCTTCGTTGACGCCGTGGAGCAGGTGGTCGCTGCCAACCAGCACTGGGTGCCCCCCTCCGGAAAGGGCGCCATGTATGTCCGACCGCTCTTGATGGGAAGCGGCCCTGTTCTCGGGGTTGCACCAGCGCCTTCCTACACCTTCCTCATCTACGTCACGCCGGTTGGACCGTACTTCAAAGGCGGCATGGTGGCCATCGACCTGCTCATCTCCGAACACCACCACCGGGCTGCGCCCGGAGGGTCCGGCGGCGTGAAAGCCATCGGGAATTACGCACCCGGCATGAAACCCAGCAAGGAAGCCAAAGCACAGGGCTACGCAGAAGTGATCTACCTCGATGCTGAAACGCACACCGATATTGAGGAAGTGGGTGCGGCGAACTTCTTCTGCGTGAAAGACAACGTGCTCTACACGCCTGAATTGACCGGCACGATTCTTCCCGGCATCACGCGAGATTCCATCATCCAACTTGCCCGACACCGAGGCTACGAGGTCGTTGAGGGCAAGGTGTCCGCTGCCTTCGCTATGGCCGCTGATGAGGCCTTCTGTTGCGGTACAGCGGCCGTTATTTCCCCCATCGGCTCCATCACCCATGACGGCGTCAAAACCGTGTACGGCGACGGCCAACCCGGAGCGGTTACCGTTGAACTCTACGACGCACTCACTGGCATTCAAAACGAAACCGAAGAAGACGTGTTCGGCTGGCTTCATCCGTTGCCGTGACGTCGGGACACGAACGCCCATGCCAAGAAGAGCGACAAGAGCGTGCCCGATGTTGAGAGGAAAGGCGTGTCTTCGGCCTCCGTTTCGGGCGCTTCAACCACCAAGGGCGGCGCAGGTTCAACCGTGATTTGGCCGACCATGCCCATGGATTCATGAGGCTCGCAAACGAAATCATAGGTGCCGTTGCTGCCTCGCTCAAAGGTGTAGGAATAATCCACTGCGCGCTCCGGTTCGCCCGAATCAAAGACGCCGTTGGCCTCGACCGCGTTGTGGGGCAAGGCCTGTCCACTCCAGAAGAAGCGGACCGTGTCGCCTTCCGTGATGGTCACTTGGGAGGGCGAAAAGCGGAGATTCGTGCTGTCAACGGTGATGACAACCGTCTCTGGCTCATCGGTCTGTGGTTCAATATCTCCTTGCACACCACCTGCAAGCAGCACGACCGTCAGCAGCACCAGGAGGGTTCGCATGTTCAGAAATGACCCTCAAAGGTTATCAATTTCTGTTTTGAATTCAACGGTTCTTGAAGCTCTTTCGCTTCTTGAAACTGCTGCGCTGTTGGGTGTTTTTGCGCTGAGAACGAGCACGACGGTCCCCTGTTTTGGGTCCGCTGGTGGATTGCTTGACGGCCTCTTGGCGTTGATTGCGTTGCATTTCGCGCCATTGACCACCAATGAGTTGGAGCACCTCCTCTTTGCTCCCCGCACCGATGGATTCCTTGGCCCCCTTGGCCGAAACCCACAGGCGGCCCTCTCGTCCATGTGGGCGGCGAGGGTGGGAGATGTTCTCTTCACGCTTGATTTTGCGCAAACCAACGGCTCGTGCTGCCATGAACAGGCCTTCGAGGTCTGGCTTGAGGACGGAAGCGTCCTTTGGCACACGGCGGCCTGAACGGCGCGATTGTTTCATGTCAAAATAGCCCGGCCAAACACACAGTCGGTCGGGGTTGTGGTCCATGGTCTCGCCTCATACGCCGGTCACAGCGTGCTCTCTTGAAGCCGTCGCTTGGCTTCACTCGAGCAAGACGCCGTTGATGACACCGTCTTTTCCGGGTCGGGACGTGATGCGCACTCGGCCTTTGTCGGTCTCGATGACAGCGCCCTTCACGAGGATGTTTCGTCGGACGTAGTTGGGGTCGGAAGCGTTCTCAACCACGCTGTGGATGGTGCCGAGGGTCGTCTTTCCGGTCTTCGGGTTGTTGATGCTGACTTGGTTCGCAGCCATCACACGGACCATGGTGTTGCCACCGGTCTTTCGGTAGATCTTGCGCTTGGGCTCGCCAACGAGAGCGAATTGCTTCTCGGTGGAGATTTCGGTGGCTCGCTTGCCGCGTGCCTGAACCTTGCGTCCGCCAGATGGTTTGCGTCGTGAAATTCCGTGCCATTGAGCCATAGGGATGCCTCCTGCGTCGCCACCCACCGACACGGGCTATATGAAAGCAACCCTCACGCACAGCCAACATCAATTTCGGAAAGGCAATCCCCTTCGGCGTTGGTCAGACGCGCCACGACCCGGTCGCCCGGATGCAATTCGCCCACACCCTGAGGCGTGCCGGTGAACAGCATGTCGCCTTCCACCACCGGCGCCCATGTCCGCAAGGATTCGATTTGCTGACGGGGCGTGACCGACATTTCGTGCAGGGGCGTTGATTGGCGAAGGGTGCCGTTCACCTCCAGCGAAAGATGGAGCCCTCGCTCCGCTTCCACGAGGCCTTCCCACGTGCCGTCCCAGGGCGACCAAGGCCCAACAACGGCAGATGAGGTGAAGCATTTGGCCTTGGCCCAAGGCAGTTGCTCGGCTCGCAAATCGCTCTGCGTGGCACGGTCGGTCAAATCCAGGCCCACGGCAATCGCCACCGGTTCAAGGTCGCCGTTGACGCGAACAACGCATTCCACCTCGTGGTGGACTTCACCAGGATGCTGGCTGACTGGAATCGGACCGCTGCCGTGAAGGCAAGCCGCCGGTTTGACGAAGAGAATCGGTTCGACGGCGGGTTGGTTGCCAAGTTCCAAGGCGTGTTTGGAGAAGGTTCGGATGGTGCACCACATGGCCATGATTTGATGACAGCGTTTCGGTTCATCAAGAGCGCGATGCCCAAGGATGATAGCCCCACCGCCCTCGTCCGTCCCATGGCCAACGAGTGGAGCATCCGCAAGCGGCGACCTGTTCGGCGAAAGCACATCGCACCCTTGCTGAAGACCCTGGAAAGTGACCTCGCCATCGACCTGAACGTGGACGGCGCCTTTCTCGAGATGGCCGAATACGGGCCGTGGACGATGGTGTTTGTCGACCGAACGCCGCTTGTTATCGAACTGCTTGACGAGGAAGAAGAACGCTGTGTTTTTTTGACACTCCGCGGCTTTTTGCAGCACATGGACGCGCTGAAATGGGTCGAGGTCGACCACGGTGCCATTCCGTTCTTGATGAACGGGGCCGATTGCATGGTGGCCGGCGTGCACGGGGCTGAACCGTCGGTTCAGGCTGGCGACTTGGTGTGGGTTCGCGACATGACCCACAAGCGCCCACTGGCCTTGGGTTGGGCCATGGATGAGGCTTCAGCTTTGGTCGAGAACACCAAAGGAAAGGGTATCAAAACTGTTCACTGGGTCGGTGATGAACTGTGGGAAATGGAATAATCAGCGCCGAGAAGAACCCAAATAAGGGACGGGTGACAACAGGTAACATGATGCGAGTTGCGACCTTGTTAACGGCGCTCTGTCTGCTGTTTTCGGCCACCCTCGGTGTGCAGGCTGGAGAAAGCGAAAGCGGCGAAGACGTGAACCCTGGCAATGATGTCCCGTTCACGGTGGTCGAACGCACCACGCCCTCTCAGGACAGCGCACCGTGGTCGTTGAGCGTCGCTTTGAGCCAAGACGCCGTGGACAACGGCACCACGCTGCAAATCACCACCCAAATCTGCCTCAACAGCGGTGTGTGCGACCCTCCTGTGAAGCAAGAGGCCGTTGTCAGTGATGATGGAAGCACCTACAGCATGGAACTCAAGCCTCCATCCGACCATTCCTATGTGAACTGGCGCATCAAAGCGACCTACCCTGATGAATCCACTGAGAACTTCCCCGAAGGTGACTGGTACAAGACGTGGTCATCGTGCTACTACCAAGAGGACGGCTATGGAGGCATCCACGCTGACGGCGACGGGTGCAACATCCCCGGCTCAGGAGAGAGCGAGGGCTTCTTGCCATCAGCGAGTTTGATGGCGGGACTGGCAGCCATGACCGGCGCAGCCGTTGTGTTCATCGCACGCCGAAGTTGAATCAAGCATCGGCATGATGCTCGACCAGCCGTTCGATAAATCGACGCTGTTCCATGGACCAGGCGGTCAACAACACGCTGACTTCACTGCGTTCAGCGTTGAGGTGGCCGTCGGAAAAACCGGCGACCATGAGGTCGCTGTCCACCAACGGAAGGTGCTCTCCGGACACGACCAGACGGCATCCATCGTCCTCAACCCGGGCAGAACCCCAGGCAAAGTTGAGGGTTGAATCGTTGAGGTCGGCCTCAAGCCCGCCGGCTCGCAAAAAGCGTTGAAGAGCGCTCAGCAAAGCAGGGCCATCGCCCTTTTGGCCATCGTCAACGCCACCGTAGGCGGAAAGAAAATCCAACTCCGTTTCGTTTTGCTCCATCAAGTGGTCAAGACCACGCCCGTCCTTCCCCATCAGCCCAACTCCTCAGTAGAGAGGCTGGTCCAGCCGATGAGGCGACCATCTGAGGCGTCGACGAGCAAGGAGAAACTGCGGTCTTTGTTGCCGTCTTCCCATTGACGCTGAACGTCGACGGTCGTGGCACCAGAGGTGTCAAGGAAATCGCTGAAGTCAATGCCGAACCCGGTACCGGGAACGACGACAAGGTAGCCCATGCTCGTGGTTTCGTGGGGCCCGTTACTGTCGTACAGCGCTGAGGCCCCGGTCAAATCGGGGAAGCGTTGGTCGTCCATCAATCGGGCTTCAATGGCGTGAAGCGGGAGCACCTTTGGTATGGCGTCCCGGTTGTGGGTGATGGATTCGTCAAAGGTGCCTTTGGCAATGAATTCACACGTCAAGGCTTCGCTTCCCCCGCCTGAGACTGAAAAGTGCAACCATCCGGCCGTGGTGTCGCTGTCCACCCACGACAGGTTCCATTCGGTGGACGTACCGTTCTGTTTGTCCACGGCGCGCCAAACATACCCGTCGTTTTCCAAGGCCGTCACTGCCCCGGAGGCGACGCCGCTGAATTCGTCAATACAGGCCATGGCTTGGTCCAATGGGTGTTGGCGCACGGTGGAGTTGTCAGGAAGATGGGTGCCGTCGACGCCCCAGTTCACGAGTTCATCGTCGTCTGGGTTGAGGTCGTTGGCTTGCGGGCGGTTGTCGTAGCTCTTGCCCAATTCCACGGCCTTGATGCCCCGGGTGAGCGTGGTGCGCTCGAAGGTGTGGTGAAGTTCGAGTTCACCTTCGGGGAGCACAGCGTCAACACCCCGTTGCTGCCAGGCTGAGCAACTGCTCTGGGAGGCTTCGCTGCTGCTGATGGCAACATCGACCGTCTGGCGAGCTGCCCACGGGCTATCGGCGTCAAGCCACATGGTCATGGACGCATAGCCAAGACAGAAATCACGAACGTCGCGATGGCTTGCGGTGACCTTCCACATGTTCGTTGAACCGATTTTTTCCGAGCCGGTGACGCGCCATTCCCAACCTGAACTCGTTCCGGTGGCGTCTTTCGTGATGTAGGCGTTGCCGAAGAAATCAGCCAACTCCACTGGTGCGATGACCATGCCCAAGCCCGGTGATAACTCCTCAAGGTCGCCAAGAAGGCCACCAACCCCGTAGGTGAACACCGTGCCTTCGTAGGACGTGGCCGACAAGGTGGCGGCGAACTCGAGTTCCGTGGCCAAAACCACCTGTTCTCGCAATTCCTCCCACTGCTTCAGCGTCAAGTCCGCCTGACCGGTGGTCGTGTCGGTGGTGAAATCGGAGCACTTCGAGGCGATGGGGTAGTGGCCTGAGAGGTCAAATTGTGAGAACGACATTTCGTTCACGCTCTCCACCGCCAACCACGACATCCCCTGGCCGCCCTTGACCTTCACAGCGCCGAGTCGGTCATCCGAGGATTGGGTGCTCAATTCCGCTCCCGTGCCCTCTGTGATGGAAACCCTGCTGTCGCCTTGGAAACTCAACTTGATTTTGCAGTAGTTCGGAGGGTCGTCCAAACGGTCGGTGACGAGTTGCACGTATTCTTCGGATGCGAGGAAACTGCCTTCGGTGATCATGTAGCCCATGCTGTCACCGTAGCGCAAGGAGTCAGCGGTGAAGGGCTCAAGTTGATTGTTCACGTAATACCAACCACCTGCGCCGAGCAGAATGAGGGTGAGCATGACGGCGATGGCTTGCGGGCGACGCACCATCTCCATGAGGGTCATCGCCTTTTGCTCCGACCCTTTGGCGGAGGCCCCTTTGGGAGAGGAATCTTCGGGAAGCGGCACTTCCTGCAGTTCCTCTGCCGTTTCTGCTTCAACGAGGTCCTCATCGTCGATCAAATCCGCTTCAAGGATTTCCGCTTCAAGGACATCGTCCTCGTCAATGTCGGCCTTCCTGTCGGCTTTGGCCGAGGATTTGTCGGCCTTGTCCACCTTTGGCAAGGGAACATTTTCCATCGTATCGTCGTCCTCAAGGGAGAGCATGACCGGTTCGTCTTCGGTGTCCTCCTCTGCGTCGTCGCCGCCCTCAATGTCAGCGTCGTCGTCCGTTTCGGACTCGGAAACCGGTTCATCTTCAGCCGTGGTCTGGAAGGTGGATGTTTCTTCGTCAAAGACCTCGATGCCCAAGGTCTCCTTGTCCACGCCCGCCTCGAGTAAACGGGTGAGTAATTCGGCTTTTTTGCCGCTTGCAGAGAGGTCGTTCAGGACGCAAAGCGCCTTGAGTTTCGCCACCGTCAAGTTGGTGGTCGGCTCCTCTCCCATGGTCTTACCTCACCAAACCGTAGGCCTGATGCCTTTCAAGGCTGGCGTTGTTTTGTTGGTGATTTGCATCAAATCCAAGGCTTGTGAAGCCCTTCAACCCTCGTAGGGAACATAGGCACCGTCGGCGTTTTGCACGTAGACGGTTTGGTCGTAGGACCCGTCGGGCATCTTTCGGAAGAAATACCCGTTTTCTGCGGGCTCGTAGGTTCCCTCATCCGCAGCAGGTGCTGCTGGTTCGGGCGCAGCAGCCGGAGCATCAGCAACAGGTTCGTCCGCAGGCGACTGAGCAGGAGGGGCTCCGGGAGGACCGGATGGACCGCTTTGCTCAGCAGGAGGTGCTCCGGGAGGACCGGACGGCCCAGCGGGCGGTGCACCACCTGGACCCGCAGCGATGCGGGCTTTGCTGGCTTCCGACAACACCTTGGATTCGGTCGTTTCGTTTTCACCTTCGAGGATTTTTCGCAGCACCGCCCCGTGCTTTTGCGCGCCAACAAAGGCAAACGCAGAGAGGCCCAAACACAGGATACCCAGCACGCCGCCAAAGAATTGGTTGGGGTAGAGTTTGCCTTTCACGCTCATTTTGTGACCCTCTGTGGTGATTTTGTCGCCGTTGCCGTCGATGTATTCGACGATAAGGCAGTACTGGCCGGGGTCGATGTTGAATTCAAAATCATAGGTGCCGTCGGCCAGAACACGGTCGGTCGCCTCCTGATACTGGTAGTCGTGGGAATCACCGGCCTTGGCCTCCTGCATCTTTTCGCTTACGGTGAAGTCGGTGCAGTCTTCTTGCTGAATCACGTAAACGGCGATGTTGATGGCGGATTGAGCAGGCGGGTTATCGGCGGTCACGGTCAAGCGCATCGGGACGTCAAAGAGGTCCTCGCCGTCAATGGGCAGGCCCCAAACCAAGCCGATGTCCTTCTCAGCGGATTTGCTGAAGTCGTCGTAATCGGCGGAAAACGGCATCGGAAACAGGGCAAACCCGAACAGAATGGCGGCCACACCAAGGTAGAGGAAGACGTTCCATCGTGCTTTCTTCAGGCGCTCTTTGCGCTCTTCGATGGACATTTCTTCCATCAACTCGTCTTGGTCCTCGTCAACGGCCAATGCGCCTGTTGCATCAAGTTCCTCTTCGGTCATAAATGCCCGATATCCGCCGAGCACTTCAAGACCGCGACCGAAGAATCAGCGCACAATGGGAACCGATGGAACCAAGAACGACGCCATGGGCAAGCCCACCATGGGGCTTCGCTTGGCCGTCTTGAGTCGGGGGCCGCGCCTTTACAGCACGCGGCGCATCGTCGAGGAGGCGAAAAAGCGCAACCTCGATGTTGAAGTCTGCGACCCCATGAAATTCTCACTGGTCGTCAACCAAGGCAGCGTTGACGTGCTCCACAAAGGGCGTGCCTTCGCCAAAGACGCCGTCATCCCCCGCATCGGCCATTCCATCACCCAGCACGGCGTAGCCGTGCTTCGCCACATTGAACAACTCGGTATCTGGACGGCCAACACGGGCCAAGGTATTCTCCAAAGCCGGGACAAACTCAACGCATCCCAAATCTTGGCCCGTAATCGGATTCCAGTTCCCAAAACGGTCTATGTGAGGGACATCCTCGACGTGGAGCAAGCCATCGAAACGGTCGGCGGTCTTCCCGTGGTGGTGAAGGTCACCCAGGGCACACAGGGTGATGGGGTCTTTTTGCGCCACACCGCCTTTGAGGTGCGTAACCTCGTTCAAGGCCTGCTGATGACCGGAAAATCAGTCCTCGTGCAGGAATACATCGCTGAATCCCACGGCAAGGACATCCGTGCCCTGGTGGTGGGCGACAAGGTCGTGGCCTGCATGCGCCGACGAGCACGCGGTCGAGAGTTCCGAAGCAACTTCCACCTCAATGGAACCGTTGAGAGCGTTGAACTTCCCGAAGGTTACGCTGAAGCAGCCTGTCGCGCAGCCCGCGTGCTGGGGCTCAACATCGCCGGTGTGGACCTGCTTGAGGGCAACAACGGCCCGCTCGTGCTGGAAGTGAACTCCTCGCCTGGACTAGAAGGCATTGAGAAAGCAAGCGGGGTCAACGTCGCTGGAGCGATCGTCGATTATGTCATGGAAGACACGGCGTTTTCGGAAGTGGACATCAGCCAGTTGCTGCGGACCGTGCCCGGTTCGGGTGTGCTTTCCCTGCAACTGCGTAACCACCCAAAGATGGTTGGAAAACGCCTGAGCGATGTGTTTGCGTCCGTGCCCGTTTTCGCTCTTTCGCGAGGGGACCGCTTGGTGTGGAACCCCGACGAAGAGGTTCAACTTCGCTACGACGATGTCCTCGTGTGCTACGGAGAACTGACCGAACTGCGAGCCTCGTTGCGCCAAGCCATGTTGGGCGTGCCAAAAGAGGCCCTGATGTTTGACGAGCAAGAAGCCGGCGGCGAGCAGACCGAAGGCTGAATGATTTCGTTCACAGTTTTTCTCTGTGCAAGTTGGCTTTGTCGTTGAGAATTATTGCCATTTCTTCCATCGTGCCTGTGAATGAGCTCGCCTGTACCACCACTCACCGTTGCCTTGTGGCCACTGCAGCCACTCGTAGCCGTCGTCCTTCACCACACCAATCTCCGTGATGGCTGGCGCTTCCACAGCCTCAGGCGGTGAAGGTTGGGCTGCCTGCACGGGAGTTGTCGCGGCAGAGCCTACCGTGGCACTCATGGCCAATTTTTCATTGAGCAACCTCGTTCGGTCTTCGGAGTCAATCGAACCTGCGAGGCCGAAGTAAGCGTCGTTGTGAGCGATACGGCTCAATTGTTCGGGGGAGGAAGCCAACAAATCGTCAATCA
>JAYYBT010000105.1:0-10842 GCA_036162675.1 Thermoplasmatota archaeon | reverse complement strand
TGGGTCGTTCGGCCCAAGGTCGACCCCGCCCGGCCCCACGTCACCCGCTCCTACCTCCTCGAAGGCTACGAGCGAGACCACAGCCTCTACCCTCGTCGCCTGACCACCTTTGAGTGCGGCAGCGAACCCGTAGGTGAGGCGATGATCCAGTTCCACTTCCAGTACTACTGGTACGCCATCATCTTCCTCGTCTTCGATGTGGCCTTCATGTTCCTGGTGCTTGGCGGCATGGTGACCGCCGACGCCACAAGCGTTGACGGAACGACCACGATCGAAGCTGCGGAATCCGCTCTGATGACGCTCGGTATTTTCTTTGCCACCATGTCCCTCGGGGTGTGGTACGTGTTCCGTAAGCGAGGTCGCATTTACATCTGAGGTGATTCAAATGGCAGGACAAGACGAAAACTACGCTGCATTCAACAGCCGCGCCCTCGTTGAAATGGTGGGCGATGTCACCGACGAGGCGCTCAAAGCCACGAAAATCAAGCAATTCCTAAGCGTTCTCGCCGGACGATACTTCAACTGGGCAGGCCGAAAATCCCTGTTCACGCTCCACTTGGGCATCAAGTGCTGCGCCATCGAGATGGCGGCTGCTGCAACGCCTCGCTTTGACGGCGACCGCTTCGGTGTGCTGTTCCGCTCATCGCCTCGTCAATCCGACGTGTTGCTCGTCAACGGCCCCATCAGCAAGAAATTCGCTGACAAAATCGTCCGTCTGTGGGAACAAATGCCCGAGCCCAAGTACTGCATTGCCATGGGCGAGTGCGCCATTTCTGGCGGCCCTTACTTCCAATCTTACAACATCCTCGAAGGCGTTGACACCGTGATTCCGGTGGACGTTTACATCCCCGGTTGTCCGCCTCGCCCCGAGGCCCTCATCGACGGCTTCGGCTTGCTCCGTGAGAAGATCATCCGTATCGGCGCAGCACCAAGCAGTGGCCGCAAGGGCGACAAACCCATCATCGTCGGGGAGGACTGACCATGGGGATGCGCGTCACGAACGAACAAGCAGATACAGCCGCACAAAGCGCTGTGTCGGCCATCAACGACCGCTTTGGCGGCTCGGATGTTTCAGCGACCGTTGAGCACCACGCCAACGCCCACAAGATGGCGTTCGTTCGTGCCAGTGTGCCCCCTCAACATTGGACGGCCGTGGCCAAGTACCTTCGATTCGACCTCGGCGCCAACTACTGTTCCATGGTCACGGGCACGCATTTCCCGGAAGGCGGTGCTGAACGTGGTTGGGAAGTCGTTTACCACCTCATGCGACAACCCGTCGTTGACCAAGCACCTCACACCAACACCGTTCACGTGGCTGAGGCCCTCAAAGGCGACGCTGTGCCCCTCGAATTCGAAATCATCGTCACCCTGCCACAAGGCGACGCCCCGTCTGTTCCGAGTGTTCAGAGCATTTGGGTTGGCGCCGACTGGAACGAGAAGGAAACATGGGATTTGGTGGGCATTCAATTCGAAGGCCACGAGAACATGCACCGTGTGCTGAACCCGCACGACAGCCCCGACGGCTTCCACCCGCTGCAAAAGCAACACAAAATCCGCTACCACGACTTCAATGAGATGTACGACGACGCCCAAGGCTTCGGTCGAAAACCAACCGATGAGGGTCGGGTTAAGTGAGGTGAAATCATGGCACAAATGTGGATTACAATGGGCCCCCAGCATCCAATGACGCACGGTCTCTGGACCCTTCGTGTCAAGGTCGACGGTGAAACCGTCGTCGACACTGAAGCCGAACTCGGCTACATCCATCGCGGTGTTGAGAAAATTGCAGAGTCCCGGGATTTCACCCAAATCACGCCCTACTGCGACCGCCTTTGCTATGTCAGCGCCATGACCTGGGCCAACTCCTACATCTATGCGGCCGAAGACCTGCTCGAGGTTGAAGTGCCTGAGCGAGCCGAATACATTCGCCTCATCGCCGCAGAATGCCAGCGCCTTGCCTCCCACCTGATGTGGCTCGGCGCTTACGGCCCTGACATCGGTAGCTTGACGCTCATGACCTGGTGCATGCGAGACCGAGAGATGTTCCTCGATTTGCTTCAGGAACTCGGTGGTTCTCGAATGCACTACAACTACCCACGTGTGGGCGGTGTCAAGCGAGACATCCCTGTCGGCTTCGCCGACCGATTGGTGGCGAAGGTGAAACTCTTCGAACACCGCATCGACGAATACGAGATGATGCTGGACGAATCCACCATTTGGCTGGTCCGCCTCCAAGGTGTGGGCTACGCCAAGGCCGAAGACATGGTCAACGCCGGTGTATCCGGTCCCAACATCCGAGCCGCCGGTGTGAATTACGACGTTCGATGGGCTCACCCGTACTCGGTCTACGACCAAGTTGATTGGGAGCCAGCCGTTGAGAAGCCCACCTCGGTGAAGGGCGCTGACTGCTACGACCGCTACCGAGTTCGCATGGAAGAAATGCGACAGTCCTGTCGAATGATTTTGGACGCCATCGAAAAGATCCCAGGTGGAAAGAACACCAACTACGCCAACGGTGACGAGATGATCCTCGCCAAGGCGCCCACCCGGGCGCCCGAAGGTGCCACCGGTTTCTCGCACTACGAGTGCACCCGTGGGGCCTCGCAATTCTACATCCAGGGTGGCGGCGACGGACGCGGAAAGAACCCCTACCGCTTGTCCATTCGCTCACCGATGTTCATCACGATCCCGTACGTTGCGAAGACGATGATCGGGTACAAAGTGGCGGACATTCCTGCCATCATGGGCAGTTTCGATCCGTGCATTGGGGAGACCGACCGTTGAGGTGATATCATGGATGACAGGTACGATTTGGTAGGCTTCTTCCTCAGCAAGGACGGATTGCTCCGTTCTGGACTCATCAATCTCCTTGACGGCACACCGCTCGAGGAAAGCGCCGGCAGCCTCTCGTTCGCCGTCGCCACCTTTGCCTTGGTCAACGTGGTGTTCCTCTTGCTTTTCTTCTCGCAATTCGCCATTCTTTGGATTGAGCGAAAAGCCGTTGCTCGTATGCAAGACCGCTACGGCGCCACCACTGCCCTCCGTTCTCTTTGGGTTGGTGAAAACGGCGTCACCGCCGGTGAATGGTGGAACATGCTACCGTTCGGCTTGGGCAAACCCATCGGCGCGGTCAACAAGTGGCTGAACAAGAACTTCGGCAACCGCGACGAAAACTTCCCCACCGTCGACCGTGTGAACAACCGTTCGTGGATGGGCAAAACCATCGTTCCCGGGTTCTTCCAAAACGTCGCAGACGGCATGAAGTTCCTCGTCAAGGAACACATGGTTCCCCAGCGAGCCGACCGCCTCATCTTCGAGGTCTCACCTTTCCTCATCGTCTCTTCGACGCTCTTGATTTTGGGTATGATTCCACTCTCCAGCGGCATCTACGCCACCAACCCCGACCTTTCGATTCTCTACGCCATCGCCATCTTCGGTATCGCACCCATCGGCGTGTTCTTCGCCGGTTGGTCGTCCAACAACAAATACACCCTCATCGGCGGTATTCGCTCGGCAGCCCAACTCACGGCCTACGAGATTCCGCTCCTGCTGACGCTGTTGTCGGTGGCCATTCTTTCGGGCACGTTCAACATCGTGGACAGCATTCACTTCCAGCACTCCGCTGGTGCGTGGAACATCTTCTTGATGCCACTGGGCGCTGCTCTCTTCCTCATCACGATGATCGCTGAAGTGGAACGTGTGCCCTTTGACATGCCTGAGGCTGAGGCTGAACTGGTTGAAGGTTGGTGGACGGAATACGGCGGTATGCGATTCGGTATGCTCTTCATGGCCGAATACATTCGCACCTACGCCGCTTGTTTCCTGTTCACTCACTTCTTCCTTGGCGGCTGGCACCTGCCCTTCCAAGGCACCATCGGCTCCATCGAATTCCTTGGAATCGGTGGCCTCTACTTGCTTGTCCCCGGTGCGGTGATGACGTTGGTGAAGTCGTGGCTCGTGTTCCTCATCGTGTTCGTATGGGCTCGTTTCGCACTCGCTCGTATCCGAACGGACCAGATTTTGGAATTCGGTTGGCGCATGCTCCTTCCACTTGCTGTCTTGCAAGTCGTGTTGGCACTCGTCTACCGATTGTACCTCTTCAACCCTGACGGCATGTCGGCCAAGAACGATGTCGGCGGCGGCATGGCTTGGGACGCCTTGGGCATCCCCTACCTCGTGCCCATCGCCACCACGCTCTTCTGGCTGGGTGTCTTCTTCGTCTATCTCAACGACGAGGACAAGTCGGTGAATCAGGAACGTATGTTCCATGTCCATACGGACAAGCCTGCGGGGACGGTCGCCCCGGGGCAGGAGTGAGGTGAACACCATGCCAATGCATCCACACGCACAACCCAATTTCAGAAACCTGTTCTGGTACCCGTTCAAGATCACGTTGATCACGGCGCTGCGAACCTTCCCGTTCATCGGGAAGCGGTTCGGCAAGCGACTTGGCGCCTACCACAACACATCCCACCCCGAGTTCCTTGACGATGGTAGCCGAGCCCGAGCCGCCTCTTCGGCAGAGATGAACGACATCACCCGCCAAGAGTTCGCCCCCGACCGAGTTACTTCTGACCTCAAGCCCACGCTCTGGAAACCGCAAACGGTGCAATACCCCTACGAGCGCCTCGAAGACATGGAGCCTTGGCTCTTTGTTCCCGGCAACTACAACGGTCGTATCGGCGTCATTTGGGAAACGTGTACGGCGTGCAAGATGTGCGTCAACATCTGCCCGAACGACTGCCTTCACATGACCACCGAGTTGCGCGTCGACGTGCTCGACAATGCCGAAGGTGAGCATGCAGGCTTCGGTGCTGACCTTGAAGTCGGCAAGTTTGCTGCTGTTGAGGTGCCTGAAGTTGTGGCTGAACTCGGCAGTTTCAACCACGTCACGGCCCACACCGCCCCACCCGAAGAATGGCGCTTCGCCGAAGTGCTCGACCTCTCGGGAAGCTCTGCCACCGTTCGTTGGAACGATTCGGGAGAAGAGGCCGTCGTTTCAACATCCGAACTCTATCCCGCCGACGACCAAATCGTCTCCGGCCGTATCGACCTCGGTCGCTGCATGTTCTGTGGCTTGTGCATGGAAGCTTGTGGCTTCACCTCGTTCTTCATGACCAACGAATACGATGGCATGTCCGGTTTCACCCGCCAAGACCTGTGGTTTGACGCTTCTCGCACCCGTGTCCTACCCGGTGTTCACCAGGAAGCAGTTGATGCAGAATTGGCCAAGCGAGCGTCCAAAGAACGCGACAAGCGAGCCAAGAAGGCTGCGAAGGAAGCCAAGGCTGCATCCGAAGCCCCCAAACCCGTTGAGGCCGAGGTTGAAACCGTCAAGCCCGCTGAACCGGAGGTTGTCGAGACCAAAACGCTCAGCAAGGAAGAAAAGAAGCAGGCTGAACTTGAGCGTGTAAAAGAACGCTCGAAGTCCATTGATTTCAACATCCTTGGGACAGCCAGTGCCAACGACAAGGACGACCTTCAGGCCATCAAAGGCGTGGGGCCATTCATTGAGGAGAAGCTGAACGCTCTTGGCATCTACACGTTTTCACAAATCAGCAAGATGAACAGCGAACTGGAAGACCAGGTCAATGAAGCGATCGAATTCTTCCCCGGCCGCGTCAAGCGCGACGAGTGGGCAAATCAAGCCAAGGAGTTGCTTGAACAGACCGCCAAGGGGGATGCTTGAGATGGACGTGGCCAGCGCTGCCGAAACCGGTGTCTTCTTCCTGTTTGCAGCCATTACGCTCGGTGGAGCGCTTGGTCTCATCTTTGCTCAGCGTGTGGCGCACTCAATGCTCTCGCTGATCTTCTGTTTCATGGCCGTTTCAGGAATTTTCATCCTCTTGGGTGCTGAGTTCCTCGCCGCCATCCAAATCCTGGTCTATCTGGCCAGCGTTGGTTTGGTGGTGTTGTTTGGTATCATGCTGACACGACGGCAAATTCTCGAGGAGGACTTTGAATGAAGTTCACCTCGTTGTTCACCCGCCTCGGTCTTCTGGCCCTGGGCTTCATCCTCGTTGCGGTCCTCAACGACGACAGTGTCTGGGCCAACCCAGCCGCAACCACGCCCACGACCGCCGGTTTGGCCGATTCCCTGCTCAGCGAGTGGGGCTTTGCGCTCATGGTGCTCGGTTTGCTAATGGCCATGGCCATGATGGGCGCCGCCTACCTCGTTCGTGATGAGCGAATGGAAAATCTTCTTTGGGAATTTGGAGGTGAAGAGGAATGATTGACCCAGCATGGGTTTCTGGCCTCTCAGCCCTGCTGTTCGTCATCGGCTTGGCCGGTGCTTTCACCCGAAAGAACGCCATCATCGTCTTGATGTGCATTGAACTGATGCTCAACGCAGCGAACATGCAATTTGCTGCAGCCGCCGTGCACCACGGCGATACGACCGGGTGGGTCTACACCATCTTCGCTATCGCCATCGCCGCGAGCGAGGTGGCCATTGGATTGGCCATCTTCCTCGCCATGTACGGCCAACACGAATCGATTACGCTGGACGACGTCAACGTCCTGAAGAACTGAGGTGAGATGATGGCAGGTTCAGGCAGTTCAGAAATCGTACACAGCACAGCAGCGCAATACGCGCCTTACATCCTCCTCTTGCCCATGTTGGCCTTCCCAGTGATTCTGTTCCTCGGGAAGATGTTCAACGGCAACAAGATGTGGAAAGAGACCCTGAAAGAAGGCGGACTCATCGCCCTTGCCTTCATGGCGGCCAGCCTTGGCTTGTCCATCTGGCTCGTTTCGGACTTCATCGGCGCCTACGGCGGCGTTGAGAAGCTCTCCGATTGGACGTGGTTCACATCCAGCATGTGGAGCACCGGCGTCGTGACCACCGAGATTTCCTTTGGATTCGGCGTTCACATCGACCACATCACCGTGATGCTGTTGTTCATCGCCTCGTTCCTGTGTTTGCTCATCAACACCTTTGCCATCGGCTACATGAACACCGATCCCATCAACGACAACCGCAACCACCGCTTCTACGCTGAGTTTGTGTTGTTCTGTTCGGGTATGCTCGGTATGGTCCTGGCCGATTCCTTCCTCTGGTTGTTCATCTTCTGGGAGTTGATGGGGCTTTGTTCCTACTTGCTCATCGGTTTCTACTACGAACGCCCCAGCGCCGCTTACGCTGCTAAGAAGGCCTTCCTCACGACCCGTGTTGGCGACGTCTTCCTGATGGTCGGTCTCGCTGTTCTGTGGGACCTCTTCGGTTCGCTTGACTATGCCGTGGTCTTCAACGAGTACAACATCGACAAGGTCGCTGCCTCCAACCCAGGCACGCTCGCTTGGGCGCTCGGTTTGATGTTCATCGGTGCGGTGGGCAAATCCGCTCAGTTCCCGCTCCACGTTTGGTTGCCCGACGCCATGGAAGGTCCAACCCCTGTGTCCGCCCTCATTCACGCTGCGACCATGGTCAACGCTGGCCTCTACCTCGTTGCCCGCATGTTCCCGTTCTTCGGTGCAGAATCCATGCACGGCGAACTGGCCGATTTGGCCTTTATCATCGCCGCCATCGGTGGAACCACGGCGGTCATGGCGGCGGCCATCGCCTTTGTCCAGCACGATTTGAAGAAGGTTCTCGCCTACTCAACGATGTCCCAACTCGCCTACATCTTCACCGGCTTGGGCGCAGCGCTCTACCTGGCAAACACCCTTGACTGGCACCACGATTACAAAGCACACGGCATCGTCATCGTGGCCTTTGGTGCAGCGCTCTTCCACCTGTTCAACCACGCCATGGCCAAGGGCATGCTCTTCATGGCGAGCGGCGCGGTCATTCACGAAGTGCACCACGCGCACCACCACCTTCACCCGCACGATGACCATCATCACGACGAGGAACCCGAGGAACTGCTCATGCTCGCCAACTACTTGGCTGACAGCGGGCAATCCGTCTTCGGATTCTTCAATTCCATCGACCTCGACCAGTCGGGTGAAATTGACACCTACGAGTTCCAAACGGCGCTCAAGAAGGCCGACATCGCCGACCTCCCACCGTGGGACATGCAGCGGCTCATGAAGGCCGTTGACATGGACGGAAACGGGACCATCAATGTCCCCGAACTGGAACTGACGCTCGGCCGCGTTCACCTCGCTTCCCTTGGTGGCCACGATGACCACCACGACGAGTTTGACGCCCAGTCCATGGAGAACATGGGTGGCTTGGCCTCGAAGATGCCCCTGACCGCCACGGCCATGCTCGTTGGTTCACTCTCCATCATGGGCTTCCCGCTCATCGGTGGTTTCTGGTCAAAGGAAGGCATCATCGCCAACACCTGGCGGGTCGCTCTGGAAGACCCTCGATTCTTCTACCCCGCCATGTGCGTGCTGCTCGGTGCAGCCATGACCGGGTTCTACATGTCCCGCATGTGGCTCAAGACCTTCGCCGGTTCACCCAAGACCGATGTTGCAGCGCATGTCCATCCCACGAACACCTGGATCAAGACGCCGCTGTTCATTCTGACGTTCTTCAGCCTCGCCGGTATTCTGTTTGCCAGCATGGGCTTCACTCACTGGGCTCCAGACATCGAGTATGGATTGATGTCCGACCACGGTGGTTTGTGGGGTGGCTTCCTCTACGAAATGGAGCATGTCTTTGCCAATGAGAAACCCTTCTTCTTCATCTTGACCTACATTGCGCTCTTCATCGGTGCAGTGGTGGGCCCAGGTCTTGCTTTGTCGCTGTACGGTGGCAAACTCGACGAGGGCGAAGATGTTCTGCCTTGGTTTGGCCCCGTGCTCGCCGTGAACCAATTCGTGAAGGGCCGCTATCACTGGGACAATTCCTCCTTCGCCACGTCCGGCTTCGCTACGGCTCTTGAGAACCGACTTTACTTCGACCACTACTACGACATGGCCATGCTCAAGATCGTGGCTGCCTTCTCCTTCAAGGCCGCTGAGGCCGACTCCAGCGTCATCGACGGCACGGTCAAGACGATTGAGCGAACCTCTCAGCAACTGTCAACCAAGTTGCGTTCGCTGACCACGGGCTCAGCCCGCGATTACATCTTGATGGCGGCGCTTGGCACCTTGGGTCTCTTTGCGCTGATTTGGGGGGTGGTCGCTTGACGACCGATTGGATTTCCATCCCGCTGGTCGCCTTGCCGCTTGTCAGCAGCATCGCCATCTTGGCGTTCGTCGCCTATGCATCCCCCGCTGCACGCGACCGCATGGGCCCTTCGATTCGAATGGCAACGCTGCTCTTCTCGCTGCTGATGTTGGCCCTCACCACCGCCATGTTCCTCGGCAACGAATTCATTGAGGGCACCAAGGATTGGGCTTCCCTTTCCTTTGGCTCATTCAATTACGAGTTCCGCTATGTATGGATTGAATCCCTCGGCATTCACTGGAGCGTGGGCATGGACGCCTTGTCCTTCCCAATGGTGTGGCTCACGACCTTCCTCTTGCCCGTGACCATCGTGGCCACCTGGAACGAGAAGAACGCCGCCGTGTACTTCCCCCTCGTCTTGATGATGGGCGGTGCGCTCATCGGTGTCTTCGTGGCGTTGGACCTGTTCATGTTCTACGTGTTCTGGGAACTGACCTTGATTCCGATGTTCTTCCTCATCCTCAAGTGGGGCGGCTACGACCGAAAGTACGCTTCTCAGAAGTTCTTCATCTACACCTTCACGGCCTCGGTCATCATGCTCTTGGGTTTGGTCACCGTCTACTTCCTCCAGCCAGAGAACCTCTCGTACGCTGGCGCTTGGACCGGCCGCACCTTTGACATCCCCACCCTGACCGCTCACGCCCAAGCCGCCAACGCTGGAGGCGCCTGGTTCCTCGGTGAGAGCCTGCAGAAGATTCTGTTCGTGATGCTGATGATCGGTTTCCTCGTGAAGTTGCCCTCCGTGCCCTTCCACACCTGGTTGCCCGACGCTCACGTCCAAGCACCAACCGGCGGTTCAATGCTGCTGGCCGGTGTCATGCTGAAGATGGGTGCCTACGGTATGTTCCGCCTGCCGCTCGCCTTCTTCCCTCACGCTGCCGAGCACTTCCAGTTCGCTTTGCTGGCTCTCGGTATGATCTCCCTCGTTTGGGGTGCTGTCGTCTGTTTGGGCCAAACCAACCTCAAGAAGATGGTCGCCTATTCCTCGGTTTCTCACATGGGTGTTATCCTCATCGGTATCGCCACCATGCAGCCGCTTGGTTGGGCTGCTGCCCTCTTCATGATGTTCGCTCACGGCATCATCAGCCCAATGCTCTTCGCTGTCTGTGGCGCTTTCAAGCACCACTACCACAGCATGGAAATCGGCGCCATGCGCGGCATGGCCAAGCATTCACCTTGGCTGGCCACTTCGATGATGTTCGGATGGATGGCTTCGCTGGGCCTGCCGCTCTTGGCGGGCTTCGTCGCTGAACTCATGATGTTCTTGGCCCTGTGGCACTTCATCGCTGCAGAAGGCTGGAGCGTGCTTTGGATGGTTGGTCCAGCCTTTGTGCTGGCCATCACCGCTGCGTACTACTTGTGGTCGATGCAGCGCACCATCTTCGAGGGTGGCGATGAAACGCAGCCTCCTGAGAGCCTCAAGGGCCAACCTGTGCCCGATATTGGCGACGCTGAGAAGTTGGCCATGGTCATCATGGCGGCCTTTACCATTCTCTTCGGTGTCATGCCGTGGATTGCGCTTGACATGATGAACGGATGGACCGTGGCGTTCTTTGAAACGCTCTTGATTCCAATTTTGACGGGAGGTGCCTGAGATGGAGCAAATTGAACCCTTTGCGGAAGGCTTTGTCCTCGCTCTCGCCCCCGAATTCGTGCTCATTATCGGTTTGTTCACCTTGATGATCGTACCCAACATGGGCGACGCCAAGTTCCGCATTCCG
>JAYYBT010000104.1:0-5235 GCA_036162675.1 Thermoplasmatota archaeon | reverse complement strand
CGACGATGCGTGCCTCTGGTCGCCTGCTCCTGCTCAATACGATGTTGACAGGGACGGGTGTTTGGACGATGATGATGACGATGGTGTCCCCAACAGGGACGACGCGTGTCCAAGCGAGCCTGCATCTCTTGAAGTTGATTTGGACCGAGATGGTTGCGTGGATACCGTTCCTGAGGAGTGGAAGATTCTCATCGATTTCAATGAGGGTTGTGTGGGATGCGCCATCGACCTCCACTCCGCTCTCGTCAGGGTGGACGGCGTCAATGTGCATGCAGCCACATGGGACGAGGCTCTCTCCATCGGCTTGAATGAGACGCCTTCCTGGGAACATGTGCTGAACCAGCACCCGTCGTTTGATGTTGAAACATTTGAAGAAATTGAATTGGAAATCGAATTGAACTTCGCATACCACCAACCTTCAACATCGGGGCGTCAGTTTGGATCTTGGCCAAATAATTGGGACATCATTCCTTCGTACAACTTCCCGCTATCATACTGGGATGTTGACATTGAGTTGAGGAATGATGTAGCGTTCCATCAAGAGCACGTTGCGACCATGTCGCGATACTACATGTATTCGTCAACCCAAACCCACACACACGTGTTTACTTGGTCGAAACAACCCGTCCACGACCACGATGGAGACGGTTTCGGCGTGCCTGGTCTTGACTACCACGGGTACTGTTGGGATGAAAGCCTCGAGGGGCATGAAGACGAGCACGACGGATATGGGTATTCCCAATACAACGATTGCACCGTATTGAGATACAACGTCAACGATGAATATCCTGCAGACGGAACGCAATGGGCCGACACTGACGGCGATGGGTACGGCGATAACGCATCTGGATACCTCGGAGACATCTTCCCGAACGACCCTTCTGAGTGGAGCGATGAGGACGAAGATGGATACGGTGACAATGCTGACGGATGCCCTCAACGGTTGGGCGTCTCGTCTGCAGTGGGCTGTCCGGACAGCGATGGTGATGGTTTTCCCGATGTCATCGACGACTATGGGCGTGCATGGGGATACGGAGGAGAAATTTACGATTGCATCTACGAGTGGTGGGGGTGTGTTCCTTCTCCGACCGGTGAAGGACCATCTATGGCCGTTGATGGCGACCCCACGACGAAATATCTGAATCGCGGAAAATACAACACGGGCATCATCATCACGCCCCGTGCCACATCAACCGTTGCAAGCATCGAATTCGTCTCGGCGAACGATGAATGGGCTCGCGACCCGACGAGTTTCCACCTCTATGGAACCAACGACGCCATCACGAGCGACGCCAACAGCCGAGGTGATGAGGAAAATTGGGCCGTGATTGGTACGGGGGAGATCAACCTGCCATACGACCGTTATTCGTCGGCAGCCATCGTTCATCTCGACAACGACATTGCATACCGGTCTTACAAACTCATTTTCCCCACGGTGAAAGGCGATTATGACGCCATGCAAATCGCTGAAATCCAATTCTTCACCCCAAGCGAAGAGCCGATTTTCTCAGGCGGAGATCCAGTCGTTGGCATTCACGATGCGCCCAGTTATTCGCTCATGCTCAACGCCGGTGCTGGACCCTATTATTGGCAACCTACGGTCCGAACCGATATGTGCCCTCATGTCCCTGGAGAGGCCTATCTCGGTGGAGGTGCAGGTTGCCCCGATGCGGACCTTGATGGTTGGCCAGACCCGATGAATGATCATCCGTTTATGGAGGCCGACATGTGCCCAAACAATGCTGGCGAGGCAACCACGCCCACGGGAAGAGGGTGTCCGGACGCTGACCGTGATGGTTGGGCGGATTTTGAAGACGACCTCCCCTACGACGGCAACTACCATCTCGACAGTGATGGCGATGGATACCCTGATGAGGAAGACGCCTTTCCCCATAATTCATTCCTCCAGCACCAAGACCAGGTGGTGAATTTCCTGTGCTTCGGGGTCATCGGTGGCGTCGTTTTCGCCCTGTTCATAAGAAGAAAAACCGAAGAACACCCACCCCCAGTGACGATAGCACCTGAAGCGATTGTCGTTGGACAGCTTGAGGAAGGGGATTCTTTCACGGATAAGGACACATTCTGGTGAGCAGGTGCGCCCGACCCTTCCAAGCCAATCAAGGGCAGTGGTTTAATCCAATAAGAATGGAAAACGACGCACGGCGCCCACTTTCCAAATTCAATTGGCGTTTTTGGGCCACCGGTGACCAAGGTGAACCTTGAAGTTCAGTGCCATACTGGAACAACCATCCCACGTGGGAAGGTGAAGAAAAATGAGCGACCGCCTATATGTTGGAATTGACCTAGGAACCTACCAATCAACCATTGCTTCGAGCGCTGGTAAACTGCACACGATTGAAACCGTCGTCGGTCGTCCAAAGGACCCCGTCGCACGAAATTTCCTCGGGCGCGATGTGTTGTTCGGCGAGGATGCTCTCAAGAACAAGCTCGCGTGCAACCTCTACCGGCCCATGGCAGCAGGCGTCACCCAAGACGACGAAGCCAACCTGGCTGCTGCAAAGGCGTTCGTTTCCCACCTCCTTGAGACCGTTGACCCTGAAGAGTTCGACGAAGTGCTTGGCGTCATTTGCTCGCCAAGCCACGTTTCCTTTACGGACAAGTCCAACCTCGTGGCTACGCTGCGAGGGCAAGTCAACGCCATCATGGTCGTGACCGAACCCTTCGCCACCGCTTACGGTATTGACGAAATCGCTGGTTCCATTGTCGTGGACATCGGCGCAGGCACCACCGACATCGCTCGTGTCTACGGTACCTTCCCCACCGATGAAGACCAGACGACCATCACTGAAGCCGGCGACTGGTTGGACCTTCAACTGATGGACCTCATCAAGAAGAAGTACACCGGTGCACAAGTCACCAAGGACATGGTTCGAAAGTGGAAGGAAGCCTCCTCCTATGTCGGTGGAGAAGCACACGAGGTCACCGTTGAGTTGTCCGTTGATGGAAAGCGCCAAGTGGTCGACATCGGCGATTTGATTTTGGAAGCCTGTGAACTCATCATTCCAAAGATCGGTAACGCCATCAAGCGCAACGTCGCTGGCGCCGACCCAGAGTACCAGCAGATTCTGCGCAACAACATCATCCTCTCAGGCGGCGGCTCCTTGATTGAAGGCATCGCCGACCGCTTGGCCAGTGAAATCTCCGACATCGGTGATGTTCGCGTTTGGTGTGTTGAGGACCCCATCAACTCCGTTGCTGCTGGTGCACTCAAACTCGCCAGCGAAATGCCCGATGACATGTACACCTCCATCAACTGAGACGGCTTGCAGAGAAGGGTAGCAAATACCCGCTTTCTTGCCTCTTGACCTTGGGAAGGTTCAAGTGTGGTAAATCTGCGATGCGTTGCCGTATGGCTGTAGAGAGTTCGTCACCCGGTGGCATCCGACGTGTTGGTTCGTCTTCAAATGACGAACAAGCGGCGCTTGAAGGGATGCTCAAGGGCTATCCAGTTGAACAACTCGTTGAGGAGGTTCTGGTCGCCTGGGACGAATTGGGGAAGCGGAACGATGAATTGGTCGCCGTCAAGCAACGTCTTCGAGTGGTTGAACTTGATTTGGCTGAGCGCCAAGACAACATAGCACCAGAGGTAGCACGCCTCGCCGAAGCCGAACAAACGCTGAAGGAAAACGAAGCGCAAATCATCCACCTTGAACGCTTGCTCGCCGACGCTCGAGAAGAGTTGGCCTCCCAGCAATCATCCCTCTCGCAGCAAGAGCGTTCGTCCATGGAGGGCGAACTTGAGCAACTTCGAACATTGGCCACCGAGCAAGACGAGGTCATCGGTGAGATGGAAGGGCGAATTTCCCAGATGGTTGAAGCATTGGAAAAGGCTGCTGACGCTGGATTGACCTCGGTCACCGCTGAGGAGGTTCGTCTGCTCAAGCAACAAGTGGATGAACGTCAGCGACAACTCGATGTTGAGAAAGCGGCATCCGAAGCGCTTGAAGAAGAGCGTCAACGCCTACGCGACATCGCTGACCGATTGCGTGGACTTCTCGATGCTCGCGACCGCCGCTTGGCTGAACTTGAAGAGCAGTTGGAACGCGTCATGCAAGGACCTCGCTCGGTCTCTGCTGAGCACGATTACCTCGTTGAACAAATCGAGGAGTTAAAGCGACGGTTGCTGGAGCGTAACCGTGAATATGAATCCCTGCGACGACGTGAACGTCGCCTCCACAACGATGTGTTTGAACGCGATGAACGCATCCAACAAATGACCCTCACGATGACCGATTTGGAAGCCGCACTGCAAGACCGTACGGCTGAACTGCGAGAATTGGAAGACCAACGAAGCTCAATGGAACACGAGTTGCATTCCGCCCGCCGCAGCGAGCGAACACGAGAGGTTGTGGGTCGTGTCTTTGCCGATTCCCTCTCCCTCGTGCGCAGCCACGAGAGTCGAGAACTCAAGCGTGAGTTGTACGCCAACGCCCCTGATGTGGAGCGAACCATCAAGGCACCAACAGCCGATGACATGGCAAAACTTGCCGAAGGGGAAGAAATGGTGCTCGAAACGGAGGAAACTGAATTGGAACCCGGTATGGAAGTTGACGGCGTTCGTCCGCCTTCACCTGGTGGCACTGGCGACCCGGTGGTCTTTGAAGACGAAGACGAAGGTTGAGTCAAGCCGAACAGGCTTGCACGAGGCCAAGCAATCGCTCACGAAGTTCATCCATTGACGATGCATCCTCGGTGATGGTGCCAGTCACAATCCAATCAGCACCCGCTTGAACAGCGCGCTGGACGTCTTCAGGTGTGCGCAGACCGCCGCCAACCAGCAAGGTCAGCCCGTCAACCGATGCGGCTTTCTCAATGAGGCCGGGATGTACGGGTGCCGATGCCCCGCTTCCTGCCTCGAGATAGAGCAGGGAGAAGCCGTACATCTTTGCACACAAGGCGTAAGCGTGAACCAAGTCGCCATCATCTGGTTGAATCAAATCAGCGCCACCAACCTCGCCAACGCGTCCGCCCGGTGCACACACAATATAGCCTGTGGGCAGGGCCTCGACACCAAAACGGTGGATGTAGGGTGCGCCTCGGACCTGTTCCCCAACCAAAAATTCCCGCTTCGTTGAATTCATGAGCATCATGAACGTGATGGCATCGGCAGCGGGGGAGAGTGCATGAGCACCACCTGGAAACAACACGACCGGAATATCCCATTGATGCTCGTCGCCCGTTGGGTCCTGGCTTGCGGCGAACATCCGCAATTCA